>JAJQHT010000176.1 GCA_021199595.1 Oscillospiraceae bacterium | reverse complement strand
GACCGCCGCCGCGTGCTTCACGCAGGGCGCCGCCTTTTTCCCGTTCCGGCAGCGTTCATCCATTTTGCTTCTTTTGGGGGAGATATTTATCCAGATACCCCTCGATTCTGCTCATCAGCTCCGGCACCAGATCCAATATTCTGTCCGCCGTGGTGACAGCGGGCGTCTGGATGCTCACCATTCTGGCGCCGCCGTCCCGGATAAGGAGAAAGCCCACAGGCTCCACCCTTTCCGCCGCGCCGCTGCCGCCCCACACGCCGGTTTTGGCGTTGGCCCCGGTTTTATCATTGCCGCCGGAGGCGAAGCCGTAGCTGACGCGGGAAACCGGCACCAGCGTTGTCCCGTCCGCCGTAACAATAGGGCTGCCAAGGCTTGTGTTGGAGTTGACCATACCGTGCATCTTATCCATGGCGGTGCCCATCAGATCGCCAAGAGGCTCATTCACTGTCCTCCGCTCCCTTCCTCTTTTTCCTGTAAGCCCGCCAGTCTCCCCAGAAGCCGAGAGCAAAGCGGCCGCCAATGGCCGCCGCCTGATACAGCCGCAGCGTTGCCACAATGGTTCCCGAAAACGTCTGCTTCCCGCCGTCAAAGTCTGCCTCAGCCCGCAGATCCGGATGGGTGATGCGCCCATCAGCAAGCGCCAGCAGGCTCTCCATGGCCACGCCCGCCGCGCCATAGGCCAGAGCCACCCTGCATGGGTCAGCCCCGGCGGCGGTATAGTGAATACGCAGCGTATCCACCCGCACCCGCCGAACGACACGGCACAGCGCGTCGCAGCCCCGGAGGGCCAGCGCTTTCAGCACCGGCAGCGGGGGGAGTCGTATAGGCTCCTTCTTATCTTCCCCGGGAAATGGGGTTTTATGCCTCTCGTTCTCGTCCGTCGGCTTTTTCGGCAGAACCCGGAAGGGAACCGGCCCCGCCTTGATTTTCAGTGAAAATGACCCATCCTCCCAGGCGGCGTCTATCCCCACGGGAAGCAGCCCCAGAAGCACGAGCGATGGTATCACGATGCCGGAAACGGCCCAGCAGATCAAACGGCTTCGGCCTCCTCACTGGCTTTTTCGGCCTCCTCTGCGGCCTTCAGCTCGTCCACCTTCTGCTGAAGCTGGGCCGCCGCGTCACTGCCGGTCATATCCGGCAGCGCGGGCAGCTCCTCCAACTGGCTGATGCCCATGGTACGCAGGAATAAATCTGTGGTGCGGTAAAGCGTTGGCCGACCCACCGCCTCCAAATGGCCGCAGGCTTCGATAAGGCCGCGCTCCGCCAAGACACCCACGGTATACGAGCTGTCCACTCCGCGCATCTGCTCGATATAAGCCCGCGTCACCGGCTGGAAATAGGCCACAATCGCCAGCACCTCCAGGGACGCGGGAGAAAGCTTCGGGGCGCGGCGCTGCTCCAGGGCGCGGGTTATCTCCGTCGCATACTCCGGAGCGCTGTGAAGCTGCAGAGAATCATTCAGCCGCACGAGGCGCACGCCGCGCTCCTGCTCCTCATATTCCCTGGCCAGTGCCGCGCCGGCATCCAGAACGGCCTGTTCGTCCGTATCCAGCACCAGGGCGATGCGCACCGCGCTCACCGGGTCGCCGGAGGCGAACAAAATGGCCTCTATCGCGCTTTTCAGATGCTGTTCATCCATAATCAATGCTCTCCAATATATCCTCGGTATCGCCGCCGGTGAAGGTGACAAGATAGTCCTCTCCCTCCTCTTTGCGGTCGATGGTCACGCTTCCCATGGAGCACATCTCCAGCAGGGAGATGAAGGTCGCCACAAGCTCCGACCGGCTGGCCGCCATGGCGTAAAGCTCCTGAAGGGAGGCTGTTTTCCGTCCGGACAGAAGCTCTATGAGCTGGCGGCCCTTGTCCCGGACGCTGTATAGGATAGGTCGGGGGACGGCCACGCGGCTTTCCTCCTCCGGGACAGGAACACCCTTTTGCAGCATTCCCGCCAGGCCCGCCATCAGCTCCCAGGGCCGGTGGGAATAATCATAGGCCCCATATTTCGGCATTGGCTCCTGAGGCGTGGAAAACAAAAGCGCCCCCGCCTCCAGCTGCTTTGACAGGGCGGGGATAACCTCCTTCAGCGCCGCGAAGGCGTCCCGACAGCGGAGCTGTTCCAGACTGGAAATAAGAAGCTCCAGCTCAGAGACCTCCTCCGTCCCGGCCAGCAGGGTCTTGGTCTTGATATACACAAGATGAGAGGCCATCTGAACAAACTCGCTGGCGACCTCCAAATCCATGCGCTGCATCTGGGCCAGCCAATCCAGATATTGATCGAGAATATCCGCGATTTTTATGTCCCGAATCTCTATTTTATTTTTGGAAAGGAGCATCAGAATCAGGGTAAGCGGGCCTTCAAAGTCCTGCATTTCCTCTTTTGATTTTATGATGCCCTCCAGATGAAAGGTTGGAGTCTCCATATCAGCGGCTCACCAGATTATAACCAAATTCCGCAAAAATAAACAGCTTGTCGTACACCCAGCCCGTGACCGTGGACAGCACCCCGGACACCGCGCCGGTGGCCACCAGCACCACCATGATGATCATGCCGTATTTTTCATACCGCATTAGCTTTTCATAGGCACTGTCGTTCAGAAAGGAGTACAGCACCTTCGACCCGTCCAGGGGCGGGATGGGAAGGAGATTGAATATAGCCAAGGCCAGGGACAGGTAGGCCGTGGTAAGAACCATTTGCACGATGGCGGTCATGACCGCGTTTCCTCTCAGATACAGGGGCCACAGCAGGCCATACAGAAACAGGAATACTATCGCAATGATGAAGTTGCACACCGGCCCGGCCAAGGCGGTCAGGGCCATACCGCGCTTGGGGTTTTCAAAGTTTCGCATATTCACCGGCACGGGCTTCGCCCAGCCGAATTTGAACAGCACCATGCACACAAGCCCCCACACGTCGATATGCCGGATGGGGTTCAGGGTCAGCCGTCCGGCGTTTTTGGCGGTGTTGTCCCCCAGCTTATAGGCCACGAACCCGTGGCTCAGCTCATGCAGGGTAATGCACACCAGCGCCGGTATCACCGACAGGAGAATATCTGTCAGCACCGACCAGTCCAGGCCGTTCCATATCGTTGTCAAAGCGTTCATATCTTCCCTCCCAGAGCGGCGCGAAGGTCACACAAGCGCGGAGATAGCACCCATAAGCTCCTGTCGGCCCGTGCGCTTTTCGGCGGAAAAGGGCAGCAGCATGATGTCCTCCCCCAGCGCCAGGGTCTCCCGTATCAGGGCCAGATTCGGCTCCATCTCCGTTTTTTTCAGCTTATCCCATTTGTTCGCCACCACCACCCGGGGGCAGCCGCAGCTTTCAAAGAGGTCATTCATCATGCAGTCCAGCGCCGTGGGCTTGTGGCGGCCGTCCACAATCTGCACACCCATGGTAATGTTCTCCGGCTGGGAGAAAAAGTCCTCCATGAGCCGGCCCCAGCGCTCCTTCTCCGCCTGGGGAACCTTGGCATAGCCATACCCGGGCAGGTCAACAAACCAGACGGCGTACGCCACCAGGAAATAGTTCACGGTGGTGGTCTTTCCCGGCGCGGAGCCGACCCGCGCCAGGTTTCGCCGGTTCAAAAGGCCGTTTATCACCGAGGACTTCCCCACGTTGGATTTTCCCGAAAATACCACGCAGGGCCGCCCGTCGTGAATAAACCCTTTCTTGTCCCCGGCGGATTTTACAAATTCCGCAGGCTCAAACCGCATTGTCCGCCTCCCGGCACAGCGCGGCGTCCAGCACCGCCTCCACCCGGCTCGCGGTGATGAAATTCAGCGCCGCCCGGACAGTCTGGTCGATCTCCGCCAAATCAGGCTCATTGTCCGCCGGGATGATAACCGTGTGGATGCCAGCCCGCAGGGCGGCCATGGTCTTTTCCCGCAGGCCGCCGATGGGAAGCACCCGTCCGCGGAGGGTTATCTCGCCGGTCATGGCAACGTCCTGCCGGACGGGGATTCCCGTCAGGGCGGAGACCAGCCCTGTGCATATGGTCACGCCGGCGGAAGGCCCGTCCTTGGGCACGGCCCCCTCCGGGAAGTGAATGTGTATGTCCTTCTTCTCATAGAAGCCCGGCTCCAAGCCAAGCTCCTCCGCATGGCTGCGGATATAGGTCATGGCGGCCCGGGCGGATTCCTTCATTACGTCGCCCAGGTTGCCAGTCAGCTCCAGCTTGCCGGTGCCGGGCATGACGCCCACCTCAGCGTCCAGCATCTCCCCGCCAACGCTCGTCCAGGCAAGGCCGTGGACAAGACCCACCTCCGCCGTGGCGGCGGATTTGGTGTCCTTATACTTTGCAGGGCCAAGCAGCTCCTCCAGGCCACCGGCCCGGATATAGCGGGATTTAAATTCTCCCGCCACGATGCCCGCCGCCGTCTTGCGGCAGAGGGCGGCAATCTGCTGCTCCAGTCTGCGCACGCCGGATTCACGGGTATAAAGCGCGATAAGCTCCCGTATGGCCCCGTCGCTGATGCGTATCTGGTTTCCGTTCAGGCCGTGCTTTTTTCGCTGCTTCGGCAGCAGATGACGCTTGGCGATGGCAAGCTTTTCCTCGTCCGTATAGCTGGAAAGCTCCAGCACCTCCATCCTGTCCAGCAGAGCGGGCGGGATGGTGTCGGCAGAGTTTGCCGTGGTGATGAAAAACACGTGGGACAGGTCAAAGGGCAACTCCAGAAAATGATCCCGGAACTGACTGTTCTGCTCCGGGTCAAGCGCTTCCAGCAGCGCCGCCGAAGGGTCGCCCCGGTAATCAGAGCCTAATTTATCTATCTCGTCAAGCACCATGACAGGGTTTTTGCTGCCCGCCTGCTGGATACCGGCCATGATGCGGCCCGGCATGGCCCCCACATAGGTCTTGCGGTGGCCCCGTATCTCCGCCTCATCATGGACGCCGCCCAGGGAGATGCGGCAAAGCTTTCGGTTCATGGCTCTGGCGATGCTCAGGGCAATACTTGTCTTGCCCGTCCCCGGAGGGCCGAGCAGGCACAGAATGGAGCCTTTCGCCTCCGGCGAAAGAGCGCGGACGGACAGATATTCCACAATGCGGTCTTTGATTTTTTCCAGGCCGAAGTGGTCTGCGTCCAGCGCCTGACGCACTGCCTTTGCGTCCAGGTTTTCCTCGGTCTCCGTCGTCCAGGGCATTTCTAGGCAGGTGTCCAGATAGCTGCGGATGACGGCAGACTCCGCGCTGCCGTAGGGCTGCTTTGCGAGGCGGCTGATTTCCTTGTTGAGCTTATTCGCCACCGACTCCGGCAGATCTCCCTTGGCGACGGCCAGACGGTATTCCTCAATATCATCCCCGCCGCCAAACTCCTCCTCGCCAAGCTCCGCCTGGATGCTGCGAAGCTGCTCGCGGAGGAACATATCCCGCTGTCCCTTGCGGATGCGGCGGGCAGCCTCGTCGTTCAGCTCCAGCTCCGCGTCCAGCACGTCCAGCTCCCAGCGAAGCATACGGTTCACGAGGGCGATACGCCGCACAGGACGCAGCTCCTCCAGCACCAGCTGCTTCTGGTCGCTGCGCATATAGATGTTTTGGGTCACATAGTCCGCGATATAGCCGGGGTCGTCGCTCTCCGATATGACGCGCAGAATATCCGCCATATCAAGGCCGCAGGTCTCGCCGTATTTCTCCACGAGGCCGTAGCACTGGCGCATAAGCGCCTCCCCCTTCACAGCGGAACGGGGAGACTCCACATCCTCCATCGTCTCCACCTCAGCGCGGAAATAGGGCGTCTTGGCCGTCAACTGGACAAGGTAGCCCCGGGAAACGCCTTCGGCCAAAGCCTTTCCATCCTCCTCGCCAGGTACGCGGAGAACCTGCCGCACGCGGCATATGGCCCCTATCTGGTAAAAGCTGTCCATCCCATCCGGCTCCTGCTGGGCAGGATCCCGCTGCGACACCAGATATACCATCTGATCCGCTTCCATCGCCGCGTCTACGGCGGCCAGGGCGCTCGGCTTATCCACATCAAATATTACCCGCATACCGGGGAAAACGGAAAAGCCCCGCATAGGCACCATGGGAAGGGACATATGTTGGGAAGTGATTGTTGTTTCAGTATCCATAAATTTATGATAATATACCTCATGGGCCGCACATATGTGCGGCCCTGTTTGTTTAAGATGCGTCCCGGCTGAGCCGTTTCCTTCTGTATACCACAGGGCGGGAACCGTTCTGAACACAGTCGGCTGTGATGACGACCTTTTCTATGGACTTGTCAGAGGGTATCTCATACATGACGTCAGTCATAATATCCTCCACAATGCTTCGAAGACCGCGGGCGCCAATCTCCATGTCGATGGCTTTATCCGCAATGGCGGCAAGGGCGCTCGGCTCAAATTCCAGCGCCACATCGTCATAGGACAGCATGGCCTGATACTGCTTCACCAGGGCGTTTTTCGGCTCCGTCAGAATGCGGATCAGGCTCTCCCGATCAAGGCTTTACAGCGTGGTGATAACCGGCAGACGGCCAATAAGCTCCGGGATTATGCCAAATTTCAGCAAGTCATGGCTCTGGACATGGGACAGTATCTCCCCCATATCCTTCTCCTTTTTGGAGGCCACCTCGCCGCCGAAGCCCATGCTCTTGCGGTCAAGACGGTTTTCAATGATTTTTTCCAGACCGTCGAACGCGCCGCCGCAGATGAACAGTATATTGGAGGTGTCCACATGGATGAACTCCTGATGGGGGTGCTTGCGCCCGCCCTGGGGCGGGACGGCGGCCACCGTTCCCTCCAATATCTTCAAAAGCGCCTGCTGGACGCCCTCGCCGGACACGTCCCGGGTGATGGAGGTATTCTCGCTCTTGCGGGATATTTTGTCCATCTCGTCGATATAGATGATGCCATGCTCCGCGCTCTCCACGTCGAAATCCGCCGCCTGAAGCAGCCGGAGCAGGATATTCTCCACGTCCTCGCCCACGT
>JAJQHT010000286.1 GCA_021199595.1 Oscillospiraceae bacterium | reverse complement strand
GCTCAGGCCGAAGTCATACAGCGCCTATCTGTCCACAAGAAAGCCCGTCCGATCCAAATTTGCCAGCACCGGGCAGAGCGGCAGCTCTATCTCATAATACAGCTGCTCCATCCCCAGTGATTTCAGCTTCTCCGGCAGCACCTGATACAGCGCGTATATGGCCTCCGCCTTGTCAAGCTCCCGCCCCAGGTATTGACGGGTGAGCTTTGGCAGCGCATAATCCGACGCCGTGGCATCCAGCAGATACCCGGCCAGGGCCGTATCGAACACGAAGCCCTCCGTTTCCAGGCCGTCGGCCAGCAAAAGAGACATCAGCTCCTTGACGTTGTGGCCCAGCTTTTTCACGCTGGCAGAAAACAGCGTCCTGAGAAAGTCGTTATATTCAAGTCCCGCCTGCGTCCAGCTCACCTGGAACACGGCCTGCCCGTCGCAAAGCGTGAGAACATCCAGCCCGTCCTCCGGCCAGACGGCAATATACGCCGCCGACTCCAACACCTCGAACAGCTCCCGGCTCGTATATTCCTTTTGCGGCAGGGCCTCCGCCTGCTGCACAGCGGCCGTCTCTCCATCCGGCTCCAGGCCCCATTTTTTGATGAACCGCCCAAAGCCCAGGCGGCTGCATATATCATACAGCGCCGCGTCCGGCTTCAGCGACCAGAGATTTCCCTCCGGCACGAAATCTACCGGGGCGTCCCGCCGTATGGTCGCGAGGGTATAGGACAGATGGGCGCTGGCTTCCCCCTCCGTCAGCTTTTTCCGCTGTCCGGGCTTGATGGCGGCGTCCTCAATATTCTCATACACCCCGTCCAGTGTTCCGAACTGGCGCAGCAGGGCCAGGGCGGATTTTTCCCCAATGCCTGGCACGCCGGGGATATTGTCCGAGGAATCTCCCATCAGGGCCTTTAAATCCACCATCCGCAGCGGCTCGAAGCCATATTCCTCCCGGAAGCGGGCAGGGTCGTACTCAATGGTCTCCGTCTGCCCCTGGCGGGTCTTGATATGAACGACGTGGGTCGTGTCCGTGATGAGCTGAAAGGCATCCTTGTCTCCCGTCACCAGAAGGCATTTCCATCCCACGCTCTCGCAGGAGGCCGCCATCGTCCCCAGCAGGTCGTCGGCCTCCCATCCGGCCAGCTCGTACCGGCGGATGCCCATGGCGTCCAGCAGCTCCTTCAATATCGGTATCTGCGTCTGCAAATCCTCCGGCATGGGCTTGCGGGTGGCCTTATAGGCGTCGCTCATCTCATGGCGGAAGGTGGGGGCATGAACGTCAAAGGTCACGCACACCCCGTCCGGCGATTCCAGCTCCAGAAGCCTCTCCAATATGGCCACGAAGCCATACACCGCGTTGGTAGGCGTTCCGTCCGGGGCGTTTAGCATATGGATGCCGTAATACGCCCGGTTCACGATAGAGTTTCCGTCCAGCACCATTAATGTTTTTTCCATGTGCCATAAGCCCCCTGCGTTGGTGTGTTATTGTATAATGGTATACCATGATTGCGCCGATTCGTCAACCGAGCAAGCGCCCCAAAAGCGGCGCAAAAGGCTGATATTCCTCGGATTTTTTATTTTGCGGCTGCCGCAAAAAGACGCCGTCCGGCGTTGGTCGTCGGAACGGCGTCTTTGCATTTATGGGTGTAAAACGGCCTTATTTGCCGCCCATGCCCTTGGCGGCGAAGTACGGGCCGCCGAACTCGTCCTTGACGGCCTGCTTGGCCTTCTCCAGATCCTCCACCTTGACAGCGGCCAGCTCAGCGTTGACAGCGTCGATGTCGAGGGGCTTGAGGCCCAGCATCTGACGGGCCTCAGCGGGAGTGGCAGGCTCATTGCCGAAGGCGCGGATAGCGCCGGCGGCACGCTCCACCAGCATCATGTTGGTGGCCATGATCTTCTTGCCGTCCTTGTCCTTGCCGTAAACCACGTTATCCTCCATGCCGACGCGGATACCGCCGCCGTTGGCGAGGCAGGAGAACATGACGGGCAGGTGGCCCTTGCCGATACCGAAAGCGGACCAGGTGATCTCCTGGGGCAGCTTGCCGGCAGCCTGGAGGTTGTGCATCTCCTGGAGCAGGATCTGCAGGGACTCGGGGGTGGCGTCCATGCCGCCCATAACGCCCAGGCAGAACTGGAAGTGCAGAGGCTCCTTCACATAGCCCTGCTTCCAGTAAGCGCCAATGGCGCGCAGCGCGCCGAAGTCAAAGACCTCAAACTCGGGCTTGATGCCGCGCTGCTGGAAAGTGGTGCCCAGCTCCATCAGCATGGAGGGGCTGTTGTGGAACACGCCGCCGGGAACGCCCCAGTTGAAGGAGGAGGCGTCAAAGGTGCCCATCTCGATGCCGGGCACGTTGCGGTGATGCAGCATACGCATGGCGTTGCCATAGGGGCTGTCATCGGAAACGCGGTTGTCGCCGGAGGTGGTGCAGTTGACAATAATGTCGCAGTCCTTGTAGGAACGGATGGCCTTGACGGTCTCATAAAACTTCACAGGATCCATCACGCCGGCGCCTGCGTCGTCACGCATATGCAGATGGCAGATAGCAGCACCCAGCTTCCAGCACTCGTAGACCTGAGCGGCGATGTCTTCGGGCTTCTCGGGGATGTCGTAGCCGGCGGGGGTCACAGCGCCGGTCATAGCGGCGGTAATGATTGTTTTAGCCATAAGTATATTTCTCCTCGGTTTGTATTACATTCTCTTGTGCAGCTTCAGCACGTCGATGATGACCTTGTCGCGGAAGTCTGCAATCTCCGGCTTGGTGTGACCGATGACGTCGGGCAGGTTCTCCATCAGAGGCCCGATCTCCTCGCCGGACTGGTCAGCCCAGGTGTCGGGAACCTTCTTCATGTCGGAGATGTCCGCGACCACGGCGTCGGTCATCGCGCCGACCTTGATGGCGCAGCCCTTCAGGCCCAGGTCGCCGCCGCCCAGCTCATAGTGCAGGGACGGGCCGAAGGCAGCCAGCCGGATGCCGGGGCCAAAGGTCCAGGCGTCGTCGCAGTCCGCCATGGAGCAGACGCCCTCAGTGACCAGGGCGATCTCCTCACGCCACAGGGCGTGCATCAGACGGTTGGCGATGAAGCCGTTCTTCTCCTTGTTGAGGACAACAGGAGCCTTGTCGTATTTCTTATAGAAGGCGCGGGCAAACTCGATGACCTCGGGGGAGGTCTTTTCGCCGCCGCAAATCTCAATCAGCGGCAGCAGATAAGCGGGGTTGAAGGGGTGAGCCACAATGATGCGCTCCGGGTGCTTGGCCTCGGAGGCGATCTGCGTCACCGGGGTGCCGGAGGAAGAAGAGGCGATGATTGCGTCCACAGGCAGATACTGCTCCATGGTGGCGACCATCTGGTGCTTCTGCTCCAGATTCTCCGCGCCGTTCTCCTGCACGAAGTAAACGCCGGTGAAGGCCTCGGCGGGGTCAGTGGTAAACTTGATCTTGGCCCAAATGCCGTCGCCGCTGTCCACCAGGCCGTACTTCACATAGGTGTCAACAGCCTCCTGGATCTTGGGCTTGGCGCGCTCGATGGAGCCTTCGCTGCGGACATAGACGTTCACATTCAGGCCCTTCAGGGCGAAATAAGCCGCAAAACCGCCGCCGATGGTACCGGCGCCGTACATAGCAATGGTTTTAATGTCTTCCAGCTTCATAATTAACTCCCTATAGAATAGATGTCCTTCCCCCGTTTTGCCGGGGGAAGGAGTGGGTCAGACCCGTTTTTTTATCACGAAGTAGCCACCAGGCCGCCATCAGGATAGATGGTGCTGGCAGTGACCATGTCGGAAGCGGCGGAAGCCAGGAAGATGGCCGGGCCGACAACGTCGATCTCGTAGCCGATACGCTGTGCCGGCAGAGCGGCGGCGATGTTGTTGCGGGTGGTCTCATCGGGAGGAAGCAGGCCGACCATCATCGGGGTGTAGGTGATGGTGGGGCCGATAGCGTTGACCTGGATGTTGGGACGCAGGTCAGCCGCGAAGGCCTTGGTCAGCATCTCCACAGCGCCCTTGGTGGTGTTGTAGGGCACGTTGCCGTTGCCGCCATTATTAACAGCGCGGATGGAGCGGACGGAGCCGAAGTTGATGATTTTGCCGTAGCCCTTGTTGGGGTTGGCCTTGCCGGACTCGAAATCGCTCTGGGGAATGGTGGCCTCGCCAGCGTCCAGGTTGTGATCCTTCATCCAGTTGCCGAAGTACTTGCAGGTGTACATCATGGAGGTAACGTTGGTATCCAGCATACCCTTCCAAACCTTCGTGTCGATCTCCCAGGACCACATCTTCTTGTTGTAGCCCTGCGCGTTGACCAGGATGTCGCAGCCGCCCAGACCGGCCTCGCTGACGGCGAAGTCGCGGAAAGCGATGATGGCGTTCTCATCAGTGGCGTCGCAGGCGTAGTGGATGACCTTTACGCCAGGGGCGGCGGAAGCCTTGATTTTGTTCTCGGCCTCGATGAGCTTGTCCTCCTTGCGGGAAGAAATGCACACGTCCACGCCGTTGGCGGCATAAGCCTCTGCGATCTTCTCGCCGAAGCCGCCGGCGCCGCCGACGATAACGGCCTTCTTGCCGCTGATGTCAAAGAGTTTGGTCAGGTCCCCGGAATATACCTTGGGCATAGTTCTCAGTCTCCTTTTCAAAATGATTATGTAATTGCCTTTTATATAAACCCCTTCCAGGGAGGTTTACCGTGATTTATTTGCCGGAAAGTTCGGCCAGATTTTCCGAGATGGTGCGGAATATCCGCTCCGCGCTCGCAAGCTCCTCCCGGCTCAGCCCGGCAAAGATGCGCTCCGGCTCGCTTATCATGTCCTCCGTAAGCCGGTCGTAGACCTCGCGGCCATGCGGCGTGAGGGCAATGAGGTTGCTTTTTCCGTCCCCTCCGGAGGTGCGGGTCACGAGATTGGCCTTTTCCATCCGGCGCAGCATGACGCTGATGGTGGCCGCCGACACATGGCGATATTCCGCAAGCCCCTTTTGGGAGCACGGGCCGCAATAACCCAGCGCCGTCAAAACGGCGCCCTGTCCTGTGCGCAGATCCAGATGGAGCAGCCGGCGCTCCACATAGGCTGTGTGGATACGGGTCATGTCCGTGAATAGATTTAGCAGTTCTTTGCCTTCCACGAGACTTCTCCTAAGCAGTTGCTGTAATTTTCCACCGCCCATTTAGCCGGCTAAGTATAGTATACTGTTCTGTCTCGCCAAAGTCAACACCCAGTATGTTAAATTAATAGGAAATTCACAATTTTTTCCCGGTGTTTTTGTGCAAAGACGCCATCACCGCTTTCGTCCGGCAATGGCGCCCATGAAATCAATCTCCGCCGTCGTAGAATATCCACTCGTCCGGCATGACGAGTCCCAGCTCCGACCGGGCGATGTCCTCAATGACCTCCGGGTCGTCCTGGTTGTCGATGGCGTACTGTAAAGCGGCGTTGTCCTCCTGAAGCTGCTCTACCTGCTCCTGGAGGCTCTGGACTGTCTTGGCGGCGTCTGTCACCTTGGTCTGCATATTCAGCAGCGTGATACAGCCATAGGCCATCAGGCCCGTGAGCACCAGCCCTGTCATCAGGCCCCTTGCGTGAAGAACCTTTATGGCGCACAGCCCCCTTTCCGCTCCCGGCGTTTTTCTGTCGCTGGACGTTCTTTATTATTGTAAACCATTTCCGCCCATTTGAAAAGAGCTTTTTGCATAGTTTTTTCAAAAAACTTCCCGCGGAGCGCAGCGGCCAGGTCATTGTCCGGCCGCATTTGGCCGCGCCCCGCCATAGTTTTCGGAACAGAGGCCGTATCACAGGGGACACGGCCCAGGCCCACAGGCCGCCGCCCAGCCCGGCGAAGACCAGCATATAAAGGCGCGTCCGCCCCTCCAGGGTGGCCATGCCGCCGGCAAACAGGCACCCCAGGGCGGCCACGACGAACAGCGCGTCGGCCGCAGCCCCCGCCGGGCGGCCCGTTCTGTCCCGCAGGCCGCCCAGCAGGTCATAAAAAAGCCCCAGCCCCGCCCCCAGCAGGATAAACCAGCCTGCCTCACGCAGCTGGATGGCAACAGGAAGCTCCATTTATCGAAACAGCCTTGTCCAGAAGCCCTGGTGGGGGCCGCTCTCCTGATAATCCAGGTCTGTCACCATGCCGGAGATGGTCAGCTCCCCGGAGGTCTTCTCCAACTTATCCACCTTCAGTCCCGTGCCCCGCACGGAGAGAAGCCCCTGCACCGTGCGGACGGCCACCTCATTTTCATCGAAGCTGACCACCTCCTCCACCCCGGTCATCCAGAGCGTTTGCCGCTCGTCCATGGTCAGCCGGTGGGGTGCCGCCGGCGTCTTCGCCTTATTATCCTCATAGGCCATAGCAAAACCTCCCATACGCCTTTTTATAAAGCATATGGGAGGATGGCTTGAATTATGACCTCAGCAGAGGGTAAACCCGGCGGGCAGGCTGTCCTCCAGGATGATAAGATAGGGGTCGCCCTCGTCGTTTTCCACGGCGGACAGGAGCATCCCGTTAGATTCCAGGCCCATCATTTTCCGGGGCGGCAGGTTGGTGCAGGCCAAAACGGTCTTTCCGACCAGCTCCTCCGGCTTATACCACTTCGCGATGCCGGACAAAATCTGCCGCGTTGTGCCGCTGCCGTCGTCCAGCTCGAAGCGCAGAAGCTTCTGGCTCTTTTTCACCGGCTCGCAGGTCAGAATTTTGCACACCGTGAGCTTCACCTTCGCGAACTCATCGATGGTGACGGTCTCCGGCTCCGGCTCCTCCGCCGGGGCGGCATTTTGCTTTTCAAGCTCTTCCAATGCTTTCAGCTCCTTTTCCATGTCGATGCGCGGGAACAGCACCGGCCCCTTGTGCACCTGCACCTGCGCGGGCAGGACGCCGAACTGGTCGGCGTTGTCCCCGGTCCCGTCCTCGGCGGCCGCGCCCATCTGGGCGAAAATCATTTCGCTG
>JAJQHT010000238.1 GCA_021199595.1 Oscillospiraceae bacterium | reverse complement strand
CCCAGTTGGTCACTGTACCAGGGTACAGTGACCAATCCATTGGGGCGCAACGGTTTGACGGTCACTGTACCCTTTTCTCCATGGGGTACCCCCATCACTGGACAAAGCGTCCAGTGAAGACACAAACCAACGCGCCCCATCTCTGGACATATCCGCAATCCAACAAAACTGAAAAGGAGCAACAAAATGAGCGGCTTTGCCTTTAACCATGTGAATTTCAACGTCCTTGACCTGGACAGGAGCCTGGCGTTTTATCGGGACGCCCTGGGCCTGGAGCCGGTGAAAACGAAGGACGCGGCGGACGGGTCGTTTAAGCTGGTCTATCTGGGAGACGGTCAGACCGGGTTTCGCATGGAGCTGACCTGGCTGCGGGACAGAACCGATCCGTATGACCTGGGGGAAGGGGAGTTCCATGTGGCCTTCACCGTCCCCGATATGGAGGCCGCCCACGCCAAACATCAGGCCATGGGCTGCATCTGCTTTGAAAACCCCTCCATGGGCATATATTTCATCGAAGACCCGGACGGGTACTGGCTGGAGATTGTGCCGGAGAAATAAAGCCATTAGAAAAGCGGCAGATTGGAGACGGCGATGGACAGGCAAAGCATTTTTGACTATGTCAAGCAGAAATATGGGACGGAGCCGGAGTATATGTGGGTGCAATATCCGTCCTATGCCGTCCTGCGGCACCAGGATAATCGGAAGTGGTATGGCATTATCATGGATGTTCCCAGAAATAAGCTGGGCCTGCCGGGGACGGACGTAGCGGATGTACTGGATATTAAGTGCGACCCGCTGATGGCCGACCAGCTGCGGCGGCAGCCGGGTTTTCTCCCCGGCTACCACATGAACAAGAAAACCTGGGTCAGCATCCTGCTGGACGGCACGGTGTCAGACGACACAATTTTGGAGCTGCTGGATGTGAGCTTCAGGAATACAGCAACGGGGCAGAAAAAGAGTAAGGATTCATAATATGGACGCAACAAAAAGGAGGCCGCATTTCTGCGACCTCCTTTGGGTTTATGGTATTGATGCTTAGAAGATAGCCACAACAGCGCCGCTGTAGGTCTCCTCGATGTACTCGCGAACCTCCTCAGACTGGAGAGCGGCGACCAGGGCCTGAATGGCCTCGTTGTCCTCGTTGCCGGCCTTGACGGCCACGATGTTGGCGTAGGTCTGGGCGGCGTCGCCATCGGCGCTCTCGATGGCCAGCGCGTCAGTCGCGGCGTTCAGACCAGCGTCCAGGGCATAGTTGCCGTTGATAACGCCCAGGTCAACATCGCCAAGGGAGTTGGCAATCTGCGCGGCCTCCATCTCCACAAACTCGATGTTCAGAGGATTTTCTGCGATGTCGTAGATGGTGGCGTTGGAGGAGGCGTCGATGCCGTCAGCCAGGGTGATAACGCCCTCCTGCTGGAGCAGGAGCAGCGCGCGGGTCTCGTTGGAACCGTCGTTGGGGATGGCGATGGTAGCGCCCTCGGCCAGCTCCTCAATGGAAGCGGTCTGACCGGCATAGATGCCGAACGGCTCATAGTGGATGGAGCCAACGCTGACCAGGTCGGTGCCGTTCTCCTCGTTGAAGGTGGTCAGATAGGGCTGATGCTGGAAGTAGTTGGCGTCCAGGTCACCGGAATCCACGGCCAGGTTGGGCTGCACATAGTCGGTGTACTCCACAATCTCCAGGTCATAGCCCTGCTCAGCCAGGATGGCCTTGGCGACCTCCAGAATCTCAGCGTGGGGGGTGGGGGAGGCGCCGACGCGGATGGTCACCAGCTCGGTGGACTCCTCAGCTTCCTCGGCAGTCTCGGCGGCTTCCGTGGTTTCCTCAACGGTGGCCTCGGTCTCTTCCTCGGTGGTGTCGTTGGAGGAGCTGGAGCAGCCGGCCAGAACGCCGAACAGCATCACCAGCGCCAACAGCAGAGCAAGTGTTTTTTTCATGTTCGTTCTCCTTTTCGTAAAAAATTTATATGAATGGGTATGCGCGCAAAATAAAGTGGGTGTTACCGAATACGCTTGTCGCTCCTGCGGATAATCACGTTGCCGACGCTCTGGAATATCTGCACCAGAATGATGAGCAGGATGACCATGAAATACATGACAAGGTATTTTGTGCGGTAGTAGCCGTAGTTGATGGCCAATGCGCCGATGCCGCCGCCGCCCAGGATGCCGGACATAGCGCCATAGCCGAAAATGGTTATCAGCGCGGTGACGAGATTTGAAAGCAGAGAGGGCTTTGCCTCCGGGATAAGTACCTTCCACACGATTTGCATGGGGCTTGCGCCCATGGCCTGTGCCGCCTCGATGACGCCGTGGTCGATTTCCCGGATGGAGGTTTCAACCAGACGGGCCACAAAGGGGAAGGCTGCGATGGTCAGTGGGACAATAATGGCCTTGGTGCCGACGGAGGTTCCCACAATCAGACGGGACAGGGGCAGCACAACAACAAGCAAAATGAGAAACGGCACCGAGCGCAGCAGGTTTATGATAATGTTGATGATACGCATCAGCAGCTTCGGCAGGGGACGGATTCCCCGCTCCTCGCCGGTGACGAGGATGATGCCAAGGGGCATACCAATGATGAACGCAAACAGGGTAGGGAGGAAGGTCATGACCAGCGTTTCGCCGATGGCGTCCAGCAGGTCGTTTTGGATAATATTGGTCAGCAGGGTAACATTCGCTTCACTGAACATAGTCCGTCACCTCCTCTGCGGTAACACCGCTCAGCTCCCGCAGATAAATCAGGGCGCGGGCGGCCTCTGTCTCGTCCTCCGGCAGACCAAGAACCATGGTGCCAAAGGCTTTGTCCCCAATGGTGCGGGTGTCCGCGCTGACGATATTCAGCCGGATGCCCTGCTCGATAGCCAGGGAGGAGATGATTGGCTCCCCGGCGGCGGCCCCGTTGAACACCAGGCGTACCAGCCGGTTTTGGGGCAGAACGTGTATTTTTTCTCCCTCCGGCATGACCAGCCGGCGGCCTGCCTCGGTTTGCGGGTTGGAAAAGATTTCACTTACCAGGCCCTGCTCCTGAATAACGCCTTGGTCAAGAATGGCTACCCGGCTGCATATCTGCTCCACCACCCGCATTTCATGGGTTATCACCACCACAGTAACGCCCAGGTCTCGGTTCAGCTCCCGCAGAAGCGTCAGGATGGATTGGGTAGTGGTTGGGTCAAGAGCGGAGGTGGCCTCGTCGCACAGCAGCACCTGGGGGTCGCTTGCCAGCGCTCTCGCGATGGCGATGCGCTGTTTCTGGCCGCCGGAGAGCTGCACAGGGTAGGCGTCCGCCTTATCCGGCAGCCCTACGATTTCAAGCAGCTCCTTGGCCCGTTCCCTGGCGGCGGGCTTTTTTGTCCCGGCCAGCTCCAAGGGGAAGCATATATTTTCCAATGCCGTGCGCTGCATCAGCAGGTTAAAGCTCTGGAATATCATGCTCATGGACTGCCTTGCCTTGCGGAGGTTCTTCTCTGAAAGAGCGGTCAGCTCCTGGCCGTCAAAAATGACCTGGCCGGAGGAGGGGCGCTCCAACAGATTGATGCACCGCACAAGGGTGGATTTTCCCGCGCCGGAAAGACCGATGATGCCGAATATCTCGCCCTTTTGGATGTCCAGATTGATGTTGTGGAGGGCCTCCACAGAACCGTCTCCCGCGCCGAAGGTCTTACACAGGTCTCTGACCTGGATGATTGTCTCACTCACAGCTTTTTCCTTCCTTGCATCGATTCAAACATTAAAAAACGCCCTTAATGAAACATCATCAAGGACGAACGCATATAACGCCGTGGTACCACCTTGCTTCACCCGCACCTCACGATGGGGGCCTTACAGAGTTCCAACAAACTCTTGCGCTGTAACGGGCGCACCCGTCGCGGACTACATATCGTCCGTGCGGCTCCAAGACCATGTTCGGCGGGCCATCTGCACCCCTTCACAGCTACCGGGGCTCTCTGCGGCATACCCTCCCGCGTACTCTTCTTTTCATTGCCTTTTGTGGTATTTTGTTGTATCGCCCCGGCCTCTGCCGGAAACTTTTCCTAATTATATACTTCTCTTTTCCCCTTGTCAACCGCCATTTTGCTGTTTTTTCGTGCTATTTCACACTGGATTTGTGTGAAATAGCACGAAAACATACTCAAAAATACAGGGGTATACAATAAAGATAGGGGTGCTAAACAAAGAGCACCCCTAAATGTTTCCATATTAATCCGTATACGCCACAGCCTTGTCGAACAGTTCCTCGACATCCTTGGTGGGTTCCTTGGTGCAGTAGGTAGTGATGACGGCGGCCAGGAGACCGGCGATGAAGCCGGGGATGATTTCATAGACACCGGTGCCGGAGAGAAATGCCAGCCAGAGGATGTCTACAACAGCGCCCGCCAGTATACCGGCCACAGCGCCCTTGAAGTTAAAGCGCTTCCAATACAGGCTCAGGAGAATGACAGGGCCAAAGGCCGCGCCGAACACGCCCCAGGCGTTGGAGACCAGGCTCATGATCGTCCCCGCGTTGGGGTTGGAGGCGATAATAACGGCCACCACCGCGATAATCACCACCACGATACGGCCTGCCCAGAGCATTTCCTTGTCGGAGGATTTGCCCTTGCGGATGATGGGTTTATAGACATCGCTGGCAAAGGCAGAGGACGCAGCAAGAAGCTGACTGTCCGCTGTGCTCATGGAAGCGGCCAGCACCGCAGAGAGCAGTATACCGGAGATGATACCGGGGAAGATGGTGCGCACCATGGTGATGAACACCAGAGAATCGCCATAAATCCCCTCGTCATAGCCCAGGAATATACGGCCCACGATGCCCACCACAGCGGCAAAGACCAGAATCAGAACCGTCCAGATGATGCCTATTTTTGCGGACTTTTTCAAGTCCTTCTGGCTCTTCAGGGACATGAAACGGATGATGATATGGGGCATACCAAAATATCCAAGCCCCCAGCCGAGGCCGGAGATAACATCCTGCCAGCTGGAGAACAGGTTCCAATATCCGTCGGACACAGCGGTAGTGGCGGAGCTATCCAGCATAAACGCCGCAAAAATCGGGGCAATCAGCAGCGCGCCCAGCATTAGCATTCCTTGGAAGAAGTCCGTCCAGCAGACTGCGGAGAAACCGCCGAGGAAGGTATAGGCCACGATGATGACGCAGGCAAGATACATAGCCACGGTCTCATCCATGCCGATAACGGTGTGGAACAGGGTGCCGCAGGCTTTCATGCTGGAAGCAGCGTAAATAGTGTACGCCACCAGGAAGATGACGGCGCAGATAACCTGGAGGGATTTGGATTTAGACAAAAAGCGGTTGGTCAGATACTGCGGGATGGTGATGGAATCATCCGCAACAATGGAGAAACGGCGCAGACGGGGCGCTTCAAAGACCCAGCTGAGTGCATAGCCCAGCGCCAGACCGATGGGGATCCATAGCTGTCCCAGGCCCAGAGCATAAATCGAGGTGGGCAGACCCATCAGCACCCAGGCGCTCATATCGGATGCACCGGCGGACAGCGCCGTGACCCACGGCCCCATCTGGCGATTTCCAAGGAAATACCCCTTTTCGCCGCTGGATTTGCTCTTCACAAAGAACCAAATGCCAACGCCGAGCATAAAACAAAGGTATAGGATAAAAATGACAACTTCTGATGCGTTCATGGGAGATGACCCCTTCCAATAATATAATGTAGTAGCTGTTTAACAAGTGAAATTATAAGTTTTTTTGTCGCTGTTGTAAAGAGTTTTTGGGCGAATAAGATGTTCTATTTGCAAATATTAGTTAAAATGATTATATGCGAGATGGGTGAAACTCGTTTTTTTGTTTAAAATCGGGAAAATGACTGTAAACCATGATTTACCCTTGAAATTAAGAGTTTCTTATGGTAGTCTTAATTTAACCTCACCGATGAAAATTGGATATGCGGGCAGACCAATGCAGGAGCTTTCAATGGCGATGGCAACTGTATTGCGACCGCACTCTGGAGAAGCTCAGAGACATAAACAATTTGTTTATGCCCTCGGGTGCCGAAGGGGCAAACGGACGGGTGAACGTCCGCAATCTCTCAGGCGAAAGGACAGAGCCTTTTTCAATCAGACCCGATTGGATTGTGGATTGGATAAGCGGCTTTGGCTTATCCATTTTTTGTTGGCCGGGAAATCAAAACTCAGAGGGAGAAAACCAAAATGTTGCAAGTAGTTACCAACATTAACAGCGCCATTAACAACGTAGTTTGGGGCTGGCCGGCCATCATCCTGTTGGCAGTTGTCGGCGTTCTGATGACCGTCCTCACAAAGGTCTTTCAGATCTCGCACCTGAAGCACTGGTGGAAAAACACCATCGGCGCTATCTTCAAGGACAAGAACGTAACGGGACACACCAAGGATAAGTCCATTTCCCAGTTCCAGTCTCTCTGCACCGCCCTGGCGGCTACAGTCGGCACCGGCAACATCGTGGGCGTGGCGGGGGCCATCATCGTGGGCGGCCCCGGCGCCGTGTTCTGGATGTGGGTCATCGCCTTCTTCGGCATGATGACCAACTACTCCGAAAACGTGCTGGGCATCTACTTCCGCCGGAAGAATAAGGACGGCGAGTGGTCCGGCGGCGCCATGTACTACCTCCGGGACGGCCTGGGGTCCAAGAAGCACTGCAAGACCCTGGGTTCCGTGCTGGCGGTACTGTTCTCCGTGTTCTGCTTCCTGGCCTCCTTCGGCATCGGCAACATGACCCAGGTCAACTCCATCTCCGGCAACCTGCTCTCCGTATTTAACATCCCCACTTGGGTCAGCGGCATTCTGGTTCTCGTTCTGGCCGGTCTGGTTATCGTGGGCGGCCTGAAGCGTATCGCCAACGTGACCGAGAAGATCGTTCCCTTCATGGTCATCCTTTACATCGTTGGCGCAATCGTCATCCTCATCCCCAACATCTCCCAGGTTCCTGCCGGGTGCGGGGCTATCTTCAAGGGTGCGTTCGCCTGGAAGGG
>JAJQHT010000257.1 GCA_021199595.1 Oscillospiraceae bacterium | reverse complement strand
TCTTCGCACAGGTGAACGTACCGCCTGCAATCCCCGTTTCACCGGCAAGAATCCCAACAAGCATGAAAAGCGGCATAACGGTGAAGGTATAGTTGGCGCTGAGCGTAAAAATACCGCTGGTGAATTGCTGCGTCAGAATAGGCTCGCCGCCGACCAGATACAGGCCAAGCCCAGCGAAAACGATAACTGAATAGCACACCGGCACCCCGATGAACACAAACAGAATCATAACCAGGAACACGGTAAAACCAACAGCCAACGGCGTCATTGCGCATCATCCTCCTTTTCTGTTTCTTCCTCCCGTCCAGCGGGATCGGCCAGGGGCGGCATATAACGGCGGATGACCGTCCAGAGTATACACACGCCATACAGCGCCATGCCAAGCCCCAGAATCATCGCCATCGGCCACAGAGGAAAGCTTCCGGCCAGAACAGAGCTGCGCTTGTGCAAGGAAATCTGCTCCAGCATGAGTCCATACATATTGTGGGCGATATAGAAGGAGAAAAAAGCAAAGATTACATCCCAAATGGAGTTGAGCGTGTTATTAAACCATTTTGGAAGACGCTTGGGAAAGTCCACAGAAATCATCCCGCGGTCAAGCTGCACATAAGCGAGGGAAAGATAGACGATGGGGATGAGAAAATATTCTATCCAGTCGTTCACGCTTGGAACGCTCCAGTGGAACAATTTGGATGTTATGACATTTACAGTGGCGATGACCGCCACAATCAGAAGGCACCCGGCAGGAATATAGGAGAGAGATTTCATAACCCTGCTCAGGTATCCGTCCAGCTTCCAGAAAATTTTCATAGTTCCTCCCTCCTACCACTGCAGCCAGTCGCTGTGTTGGACAAAATCAGCCGGATCCATATACGGCGCATAGGTATTTTTGTCGTCCAGATGTGAATACGCTTCCGGGGCCGCGCAGGATTTTTGTGCAGGTTGGGCCAGAGAATATGTCTCATGGGCCGCAAAGGGTTCGCTGCGCGGCGGCGGCGCCATGCCTCCCACGGGCGGAGGCGTCTGATAATCCGTGTTTTCAAGCTCCTCCTCTGTAACCTCTCCAGCCAGCAACAGGGCAGACAGGTAAGCGCCGCGCCCCCAGTTCTTGTGGTCAAAGGGTACGTGCATATCCGAGGCGACCATCTCATGAAGATATTTCCATCGCCCGTCCTCAAAAATAAAGTCCGCCCCATAGCGTTCAACGGTAAAAGCGCCGTCTCGCTTCCCGCTGGCAGAGAGGGACATGGGCGCGTAGCCATGGCACAGCCAGGAGGCTCGCACAGTTTCCCCGTCCTCCGACGCCTCAACAACACCGGAGTTGAGTTCGTTCATCTCATAAAAGCCAAGACCGCGCGGCTCTCGTCCGCCTGCCTCAGGCCAGCGCTCGACCACCTCGCGAAAGCCCTCGTGTACTGACAGATCCATTCTGCCCACATTGCTCCACCATACCTCGCGCCAGCCTCTGGTACGTCCCCAGTTGAAACCCCAGGCAACCTGATCCGACATACTCCACATGGTAGTAAATTCCTCCCGTGCGCGGGCGTTGGCAATATAATACTGATGCAGAGCATGAAGCTGCTCAGCCTCTACAGCACCGTTGGCACGATGTATACGCAAGGAAAGACTGCCGTTTACTTCCATCGCTTTACCTCCCCCATGCCCTGCGGGCCGCCACCTCGGTTGCCCACGCAATGCTGTGTATCCGATCGTTCAGCGCAGGATGCCCTTCAGGCCCGTAGCTGTTATACATATTTAATGTTTCGTATGCCTGCGGAACAGGAGGCCAGTCGTCTTCCAGCATATATGTGTTGTCGTGCGCCAGGAAACTATAATCCGCAGAGGCGAACAACGCTTGCTCCGGGTTAGCTCCCGCTTCCGGCCAGACGGGCTGCGCGTCGAAATCCTCCCCCACAGGGCAGTAGAAATCCTGCGCCTCTACCAGGTGAAGAATTTTCCACTGTTCCCCTTCGCGCACAAAGTCGGCGCCCAGCGTCCACACTGACCACCAGGCCTGTTCCACCTGGCCGTCAGCGCAAAGGGTGTTCTGTCCGGACATATACCAGCGACCTCGGGCGGAGGCGCCGTCATCGGAAAGAATCACCAGGGGCGTATTGACGCAGCGGCTGCAAAAAGAGGCACTGCGATAGCTGCGCTCATAAAACCGACGGATGGACTCCATGCCGCAGTAAAAGCCCCAGTTCCCACCAAAGGACGCAGCGGTCATATGCTCCGGAGTGCTGACCCAAAGCTCATTCAGCTCACGCCTCCACTGTCCCCCTGTGCAATAAAGCGAGCGACGGCTCATAAGGTCGCGAATGTCCTCTATATCCCATATCCGGCGCATCAGCTCGTCCTCGGAATAAACTCTTTCGTCGGGCATTATCGCACCTCCCCCATAGCCATAGCTAAATGTGTCTGAAAAGCTCTCATAAGGAACGGGACACGTTGGCATTTCCTGCTGACCGTTTCCTGGGCTCCACAGGCGGTGAATCTCCGTTTGGATGGTCGGTGCGGGAAACACGGGATCGCCAAAGGCCTCGAAGCCCGGCTCATCCGAACGCGGAAGCGGCTCCTGCCACCATTTTTCACCACAGGGACAATCTATATCCAGCAGATTCAGCATATGCCAGATACGCCACTGCCCGCCCTCCAGGATAAATTCTACGGCATACACGCCGATCGTCCAATAGGAAAGGGGGCCTTTTTCCGTCATGCGGATATCGCTGCCCTGATACGACCACATACCCTTTGCGGTCTGCCCATCTCCGGCAACCTCCACAAGTTCGGACGAAAGGGGCTTAAGGTCAAATTGCCCCAGCGCCCTGCCCTCGGCGGGCATGAACGCCGGAAACCGACGGCGCAGGATTTCGTCGGACAGATCCGTGCGGGCGGCGATGGCAGCATAATATGCTCTCACCGCTTCCATGCCCAGATACCAGCCCGCGTTTACGCCTAGGCTCACATCGTCTCTCCCGCTCCAAAATCTAGCGGTAAAGTCGGATTCCTCCTTGTGAAGGATTGCCTGGGTCATGCGTCCCATCAGGTTTTTAACCGCACGCCTGGCTTCCCATCGATCCGCAAGCTGTTCAGTAGTCAATCGCTGATATACCATAGGCTTGCATCACTCCCCCTCTTCCTGATACATTGTCAAATTGTCAAAAAAATAATAGCATAAACCAAAATTCAAGTCAACAATTCAGACGAAGTACAACAAAATCGTTGATTGCACTAATGGTTTGGTTGAAATTAAAAATACCGGCAGGAAACACCTGCCGGTATTGCTCGATATTATCATATAATGGCTGCTTACATCCATTTTATATTCCTATTTTAATCGTCCCGCTCCTGCCCTTTGGAGAGAACCGCAGGGCATAATATAGGAAAGCTATGCCGTCCAGCCGAAGTAGTCTCGGAGATGCTGAAGCAATTTTGGAAGATGGGGATTTTCATTTCCGCTTTTCCACACCAGTATGACGTCCTCTCTTATGCCGGTGGAATAGCCTCTCTTGCCCGGAATGTTGGATATGCGGCTGAACAGACGGCTGGATAACGTCACGCAGTCGGAAAACTGCATGACTGCGCACACTGAGCTGTAGCTGGGTACCAGTATCAGCTCGGAGGGTTCAAAATCGGCAGTAAGCCTTCCAAGATTATGAAACAGGCGGTATTCCGTTCGCGTCCAGTTCCAGCCCGAGGTCGTCACCATGGGAAGACGCCAGCAGTCCCTGGGCGCGGGGCCGGGGGAATAACCGTCGGGGCCATATAGCAGCATCTCGTCTCTTATCACCGAATGACACTCATAGTCCCGCTGCTTCGGCCTTTGATTATCAAAAAACAGGGCGCAGTCCAGCGCGCCGGAGGCCAGACTGTCAAAAAGCTGGTCGTTCGACATATGGCGCAGAGAAACCTTCGTTTCCGGGTGGGCAGTAAAGTAGGCGGTCAGCCCGTCCCCCAGGGAACCGAAGGGATCTAGCCATTCCGAAATTCCGATTCCCAGCTTCTCCAGCATATGGGCGCGATACGCGGCAATGTCGCGCTTCAGCCCGTCAAATTCCTGGAACTGGGCGATGAACAGCTCCCGGAACTGGCATCCCATTTCCGTAAGCGCAAGATATGGCCCATTGCGGCTGAACAGCCTGACATCCAACATTTTTTCCAGTTGAATGACTTGCTTGCTCACAGCCTGAGGCGTCAGGCCAAGCTCTGCAGCGGCGGTGGAAAAATTCTGATGCTTGGCGGCGGAAAGGAAGCATTCAATCTGATTTTCGTTCAGCATTGGCTTTTCCCCCGGACAAAAGCCTCAAACAGAAGCACCCACGGATCGTCATGGGTCGGCGCGGAGACAAAGCACAGGCCGACGCTCATACCCGGCAGCGGAACGGAGCAAAGGCCCACGTTATACCGGGATGGCAGTCCGATCGTGCAGCCTCCGCACAGAAGCTGCGCAAAAACGCTCTCGACGTTTGGCATAACCTCTATGGACGCAGGCGTATAGCCAAGGCAGGCGCAAAGTTCCTTTACGCTGACAACCGCGTCCTCCTGGCTGTGGTCGCCCAGGACGGCAAAATAGTGAGGCTCGTCGGCCAGCGCCCGGAGAGGCGGCAATTCCGTATAATTCCGGGATATAAGGTGCAGGGTCTGCGCCTCAAAGACAGGTGAAATGTGAAGCCCCTCGAACTGCTCCGATACGATTTCAGGGATGATTGCAATGTCCAGACTGCCATCGCGCAGCATAGACGCAAGCGTGTCCACAGGCTCGGAAAAGGCATGGAAATCCACACTGTGATACTCCTCCAGGAAGCCCGATATATGCTGATGCAGCGACCCGCACCCGTTTATCCAATCCGGCCAGCCGACAAACAGCTTGTTGCACATGGGATTCGACAACCGCTGTGCCTGCCGCTCCAGAAGCGCCAGTCTGGAATCGAACATGCGCCATTTTTTAAGGAACAGCTCCCCGCTGTGCGTCAGCTCTATGCCCTGACCACTGCGGATAATCAGCGGAAATCCAAACTCCTGCTCCAGGGCGTGTACGTTCCGGCTCACCGCCTGCTGCGTTAAGCACAATTCTCTTGCGGTAATCGTAAAGCTGCCTGTGTGCGCCACAGAGAAAAAACAGGCTAGGTTTGTGTCGTTCATGGTTTATCCCCCAGAAATGTTGCGTTAAAAACAATATAATTATAGTCCATTAGGTCTAACCCATCAAGCACAAGATTTAATTGGACAAAATTAAAACGCCAGTTGATCCATATAGCATTGCAAACCAGCGCCTTATTAACGCTAGCAATAAAAACAGGAGCAACCCCAAAAGGGCTGCTCCTGAATCATTTTTCTCTTGACGAATTCAGACGATATTGCTACGATGTCTACAAGAGACAATACACTCCAGGAAAGGAAAAATGCTTTACGAAAACGAATGAGACCATTGAAAACCTGATAAACCGCCAGTCCTGCCGGAAGTATCTTACGGATCCCATCGACCCGGAAATCATCGAAGCCATTGTCACGGCGGGAACCTATGCGCCCAGCGCGGGCGGGGGGCAGCCGTGGACGATCACCGTCCTGGCTGACAAGGAAAAGCTCGCCCATTTCGGCGAGCTGATGACAGCCGACCTGGCGGCCCATATCCCGGGCTTCCAGCCGGGGGCTATTGTTGACAACCACGGCACGCGGGGGCATATTCTCTGCGGCGCTGATTTTGCGCCGCTGCTTATCGTCGTGTCGGAGGCGCCGCGGCAGCGCACGCCGGTCGTCTCCTCGGCGCTGGCGTGTGAGAACATGATGATCGCCGCCCAGTCCTTCGGGATTTCCTCCTGCTGGCTCGGGGCGGTGACGGCCAATCTTATCGCGCCCGCGCTGGAGGATGCTGACGGCGATCCGCTTCTGAAAAGTCTTGTGCCGGAAGGCAACCGCCTGATCGGGGCCATCGCCTTCGGTTATCCCGCACCGGATGGGTTCCGCAAGCCGAGGGTTCCCCGCCGGGAAGGCGCTGTTATCTATTTGCAATAACCTGAAAGGAAGTCTATTGCAGGTGCACGTTTTTAATACGCAACCTCGGCATAAATTTCCTCTATCAGCTCTTCCAGCTCGTCAATCCGCTCCTGTATCTCCGCTGCCTGCGCCTCATAGTCAGCCTGCAGCTCCGCCTCAATCGTATTGATTTCAGACAGTTTCTCCGTAACAGCGGCAACTGTGGAAAATGAGCAGTCGTCGTTTTCCGTGTAGGCCTGCATCCTGTCCAGAAGGCTCACGACATAGGCCTCCGTCAAGGCGCCGGATTGAATACTCGCCATATCAAATGCAATAATCATAGCGGCCTTATTTCTGTAAAGAGCGGTTATCCGGCTGGACACCGTCGTTCCCGACGTTGTCAGATAGGAATAGTCAAAATACACGGAGCCGTCCTCCGTCTGTCCGGCCTTGGGGGACTCGCTGTTATAGTCTGTGTAGCCTATAAATCCGTCATCCACGAGAAGCTGGATATTGGACGCGGTACTGGAATCCCCGCGGAGGAAGAATATGCCGCAGTGTTCACGGTTGATAGACGCCAGATAGGATATGACAGACAACACGCTGTCATTCACTTCCTCTGAGAAGCTTGAAGCATAAAGCATAATCTCCCACGACTCGTCCGCAGCGTCTATGATTTCCTCAATGATGTCCATATCCATCGTACAATCCACAATGAGGACAGGGGAAAAGTTATAGGCCGATGCTTTTTCATCTATATAAGATATGTAAGAATCCGCTGACTCGTCAGAAGCAACGAACCCGACCAGAATTTCAGCTTCCTCGCTGGAATAAGAAACACTGTTTTGGAGCGATTGCAGCTCGCTTTTAAGATTTTGCAGCTCCACCTCATAGGGTCTTGCCTCCGCCTGAAGCTCCTCCATTGCCTCGGCCTGCGCTTTCTGCTCCCTGTTATCCGGGTAAATCATGTACGCCAGAAAAGCGACAACAAGAACAACGAGAACGGCGCATACG
>JAJQHT010000293.1 GCA_021199595.1 Oscillospiraceae bacterium | reverse complement strand
CATCCACAAGCTGAATACCGGAGCTGACGGTAAGCTGCACATCGATGCCCTCGGAAACAATCATACGGCTGGTGCCTGCCGGCGGACTCTGGGCGGTGATAATGCCCTCCTCATAGACAGAATCCGCCTTGTAAACAACGGTAAAGTTAAACAGGCTGGTCATTGCCTCGTCGCTGATAATATCATCCGCCACAGAACCGACGAAATTCGGCACATCCGTGCGCTCTGCGTCACTGAAAATGTCGCCCAGCCAATAGCTCCAAACGAAGGCAAAAATTCCCAGCGCAAACACCAGCACAAGGCCAACGCCCAGCAGATTACTGATGCGCCTCTCCCTGGAACGGCGGCGGGCGTAGCCCTCCTTGGAAAGCTCCCCGGCAGTACTGATGCGCGGCACGTTCCGGGAGATAACATGAACCTCGTCCCTCTTAGGCGGCGTGTTTTCCGCCAGCGCCTGTCTCACCTCTTTCCCGACGGCTGCAGTCTGGCCCTTGCGGAAATCCTCCAAATCAGCCAGCATATCGTCTGCCGTGCGATAGCGGTCGTTAGGGTCAGGCTGCATGGCCTTCAGAGTAATTTCTTCCAGCTCCGGCGGAATGCCTGGGTTGAGGGCAGTTGGCGCATCCGGGATGACTGTAAAGTGCTTCATTGCAACCTCGCCCACAGTCTCCCCATCGAAGGGCAGCCGGCCTGTCAGCATTTCATACATAACAACACCCAGGGAATAGATGTCCGACCGGGCGTCCACTGCCTCGCCCCGCGCCTGTTCCGGGGAGATATAGTGAATGCTGCCCACCGCCTCCTCCGCAGAGCCGTCCTGCTCGGATTCCTCAAGCTGAGCTATGCCAAAATCGGCTACCTTTGCCGTTCCGTCCTTGGGCAGAATGATATTCTGGGGCTTTATATCCATGTGGATAATGCCCTTGCTGTGGGCGTGGCTGAGTGCCTTGGCGATCTGCGTGGAGAAATGTAGCGTTTCACGCCAGGAGAGAGCGCCTTTCTTTTTCAGGTACTGCTTCAAATTGATGCCATCCACAAATTCCATCACGATGTACTCCGTGTCCCCAGAGGAAACAACATCATACACCGCTCGGATGTTGGGGTGACTGAGCATACCGACAGCCTGATACTCCGTGCGGAACCGCCGCCGGGAATCCGCATCCATGGCCACATCGTCCCGCAGAACCTTGATGGCCACGTTCCGTTTCAGCTTATGGTCAAAGGCTTTATATACAACGGCCATGCCGCCGATGCCCAGCACGGAGAGCATCTCATAGCGGCCGTCTAATGTCTTGCCGAGACGCCAGCTCACTTTGTTGTCCATATCAGGCGTCCCCCTTTCTTTCATAAATCACAATGGCGGTCACATTATCCCTTGTGCCGTTCTCTATCGCCTCATTCACAAGCGCACAGCAGGCTGTCTGTGCGTCTCCCGCCGCAAGAATAAGGCGGTGAAGCTCCGCATCCTCCATGGCGTTCGTCAGCCCGTCTGAGCAGATAAGAAAGCTGTCCCCAGGCCGGATGGGAAATGTGTAAATGTCGCTGGTCACGAATCGTTCACTTCCCACCGCACGTGTAATGATATTTCTCCGCGGGTGATGCCGCCCCTGGTCAGGGGTGATTTGACCGCTGTCCACCATCATTTGAACAAGAGAATGATCCTTTGTGATTTGGACGATACCATCCTTTGCCACTCGGTAGGCCCTGCTGTCTCCCACATTCACGAAAACCGCCGTGTCACCCTTCAGGAACCCACCCACCAGGGTCGTCCCCATCCCTGCGTATTCTTCTGAATGGGAGGCAAAGCTGTATATTTTCCTGTTGGCCGCGTCTGTCGCCTGCCGCAGGATGTCCGCCGTGTCTGTACCGTCCGATGTCCCCAGGGCTGTTTTTGCAAAGGCCATGAATCTGGCACGTGCCATATCACTGGCCATCAGACCGGCGGCCGCCCCGCCCATGCCGTCGCAGACCACGGCCATAAGCCCGCCCGCGATGGCGCAGACATCGAAGGAATCTTGATTTTCGGCCCGATACCGGCCTTTGTCGCTCAATCCAAAAACATTAAACATTCATAAGTGCCTCATTTGTCCGCGGCGAAGCTGCCCGCAGGCGGCGTCAATGTCTCTCCCTAGTCGGCGGCGAACCGTCACCGTGACGCCGTCGTCTGCCAGCTCCTTTGCGAAAGCCCGAACTGTCTCCTCTGTAGACGGGAGCAGATCTCGCTCCGAAACGTAGTTAAGCCTGATAAGATTTACGTGCGCCCCTGTGCCATGAAGGCGCTTTGCCAGAAGCCTGGCGTGATAGGGTGTGTCGTTTATGCCCCTCACCATAGCGTATTCAAAGGATATGCGCCGTCCCGTCTGCCTGAAATATCGCTGGCACGCATCGTACAGCGCGTCCACCCCATACTGCCGGTTCACCGGCATCAGCCGGGAACGGGTCTCGTCGTCCGGACCGTGCAGGGATACGGACAAGGTCAATTGTAAATTAAGAGCGGCCAGTTTGTCAATTCCTTCTATCAATCCACACGTAGAAAGAGAAATATGCCGCATTCCGATATTGGCCCCTTCCGGGTCATTCACTAACCTCAGGAAGCGGAGAACATTATCGAAATTATCAAGCGGCTCCCCGATTCCCATGAGAACAATGTTGGAGACCGGCCCGCATTCCAGGCCGGTGCGCAGCACCTCGTCCAGCATTTCCGAAGCTGACAAGTTCCGTATTCGCCCGCCAATGGTGCTCGCACAAAAGGCGCAGCCCATCCGACACCCCACCTGGGAGGATATACAGACGGTGTTTCCATGCTTATAGCGCATAAAAACGGTTTCCACGCTCTCGCCATCCGGCAGACGCCACAGGAGCTTTTCCGTTCCGTCCTGGGCTGAAACCTGCTTTTGCAGCGCCGTTAGACTGGGGATAAAGTACCGCTCGTCCAGCGTGGATCGCAGCGCCTTAGGCTGATCGGTCATCTCCTCAAAGGAAGAAACTCCGCGGCCCAGCCAACGGAACACCTGCTTTGCCCGCCAGGAGGGAAGGCCAAGGTCTTTGAAATCCGCCTCCAATTCCTGCGGGAGCATGGATTTTATATCTAGTTTGTTCGCTCCATTCGACATATATAAAACCCGTCCGTTCCGTCCGAATCGGGCCAGCAGGCCCTCTCAAAGGTCTTTGTGAAATTCTCATGAGCCGCCAGAAAGGCTTCCGCCACGGCTTGATTTTCGCGTTCCCTCCAGGTGCAAGTGGAATATATCAGCCTTCCGCCGGGCCTTACCGCTCCGGCCAGGGCCTCCAGCAGTTCCATCTGTAACTCCGGAAGTGTGTCCAGCTCCTCTTTGGGGCGGTAGCGGATGTCCGGCTTTTTGCGGATGACACCAAGCCCGCTGCACGGCAGGTCAGCCAGCACCACATCAAAAGCCCCCTCCGCCTCTCTTGCATCTCCCGGCCGGCACTGGATGGAACAAAGTCCCAGCCGTTCCGCTCCAGCTTTTACAAGAGCTAGCTTTTTGCTGTTTATATCCTTTGCAAGAATATGTCCTCTGTCTTCCATGGCAATAGCCGCGGCAAAGCTCTTGCCGCCTGGGGCGGCACAGGCGTCCAGCACAGTCATGCCTGGCTCCAAGTCCGCCGCGAGGACTGCGCTGTGGGCAGCGGGATCCTGCACATAATACATTCCCCGCAAAAACGGCTCGCTCTCCTCCAGCCGTCCCTGTCGTTTCAGCAGAAGGCATCCAGGCATATCTCCAAATGGTTCCGCCCCCAACTGGGCCGCAAGCGCCTCTGGCGTGGTTTTCAGGGTGTTCGTCTGCACATAGATGGGCGGCGGATCGTTATCCGCCCGGAGTACGGCTTCCGCCCCGTCATAGCCCCGCATAGCTATAAGCTCCTCCACCATCCAAAGAGGGTGACTGTATTTTATCGTGAGATACGCTGCCCCGCCCTGTTTTGGCAGGGCTGGCATATCGTTTTTTTCCTTATCCGCCGCCATACGGCGCAGCACGGCATTCACAAGCCCCGCAGCGCGGGGATTACTTTTTTTGCACTGACGAACGGCCTCGTTCACAGCCGCGCTGGGCGGTATTTTGTCCATGAATAAAATCTGATACGCTCCCAGGCGCAGAATATCCCGCACCTTCGGCTCCAGCTTGCCCTTGGCATAAGCGTCCAGATAATAGTCAAGCAGAGCAAGGTTTTGCAGCGTGCCATAAAAAAGCCTTGCGGCCAGCGCGCCATCCCGTCCATCCAGGGTGTACTTTTGGATGAGCGTGTTCATGACCTGGCGGCTCCACGCAGAATCTCGGCGGAAGCGTTCCAGTGCCTCCAATGCAGCCCGGCGCGGCATTTCAGACCTCCATGGGATGCCCCAGAAGATAGGCACCCGCCGCCATACGCTTTCCTCCTGCGGCCTGCAGCTCCGTTATAAGCAAAGTCTCGCCGCCGCAAACGACCTCTATGCCCTTCTTCCCGGCAGCGACGACCATTCCCGGCTCTCTCGCGGATGTCCGCCCCGTCTTCTCGGCATCGAATATTTTGAAGGCCGTGCCGCCCAGCTCCGCCGTAGCGCAGGGCCAGGGCTGCATACCGTATATGTGCTTTAGAACCATACGCGGCTCCTTCGCCCAGTCGATTGGCGCTTCCTCCTTGGACAGAGGCGGTGCATAGGTGGCGCGGCTCCCATCCTGGGGGATGCGGGGTGCCGTTCCGGCCTCGATGGCTCGAAGGGTTTCCACAAGAAGCTCCGCGCCCATAGGGGCAAGACGGGCAAAAAGCTGCCCGCTGGTCTCCGTCTCGCCGATTTCCGTCTCGCGGGTCAGGATAACGTCCCCCTCGTCCATGCCCACGCTGAGATACATGGTGGAGACGCCGGTGGTCTTATCCCCGTTTAGCACCGCCCGCTGGATAGGGGCACTGCCCCGATAGGCGGGAAGGAGGGAACCGTGGACGTTAATGCATCCGTATTTCGGCAGGGTCAGCATATCCTCCGGCAGTATACGTCCATAGGCCACCACCACAATAATGTCCGGCGCAAGCCGCTTTAGGATCTCAAGGGCCATGCCGTCTCGGAGTTTTTCCGGCTGGTATACTGTAAGTCCCGCCGCCAGTGCCGTTTCCTTCACGGCGCAGGCGGCCAGCTTATGACCCCGGTTTTTCGGCTTGTCCGGCTGACAGAAAACCCCAGAGATGGTATACCCCTCGTCTATCAGCCTTTGCAGGGAGCAGGCCGCAAAATCTGGCGTCCCCATGAAAACTACATTCATTTTCCGTCCTCTGTGGCGTAATATTCCTCCAGCTCCTCATCCGACATAATGTGGTCGCTGATTTCCAGGAACACATGGCCGTCAAGATGGTCAACCTCGTGGCAGAAGGCCCGGGCAGTCAGGCCGTAGCCCTCTATTTCAAAAAATTCTCCAAAGCGATCCTGGGCACGCACACGCACATGGTCGGGCCGCTTCACCCATCCATAGACGCCAGGAACAGACAGGCATCCCTCCGGTCCCTCCTGTTCTCCGTCAGAGGAAAGAATCTCCGGGTTTATCAGCTCAATGAGCTTCTCCGATTCTCCCTCCGGGACATTGGTTTCCAGCACCAGCACAGCCCGGCGCAGAATGCCAACCTGAGGCGCCGCCAAACCAACGCCCTCAGCGGCAGTTAGCGTCTCCGCCATATCGTCCAGAAGCTGATGTAAGCGGTCATTAAAATCAGTTACAGGGCGGCAGCGCTTGGAAAGCGTCTCGTCACCCTCTTTTAGTATGTTGCGAAGTGCCATAGCAGTATTCCTTTCATTCCATTCTCTCTGTGTTCTCTGTTCGAATACTTCTGCATACTCAAAAATTTGTATATTTTATCATTCTAATGGGTCATAGTCCGCATAAACAGAAACGCCCTTGTATTTCTTTCCATTATTGCCATTCATAAGCACCCAACTTACAGCGGCTCGCAGGGGCTTTCCCTCCGGCCCGCTGACAGTCACCCGATAGCGCCAGGCTTTGTTCATTCTCGCAACAGGAAGGGGCGCGGGGCCAAGCACCTTAACTCCCGAAAGCGTTTCAGTCAGGCACAGAAGCTCCCGGCGGATGTCCCGGCAGCAGCGAAGCACTGCGTCTTCATCCTCCCCTGTCGCGGTCAGGACAAACAGCTCAGAAAAGGGCGGCGTTCCCTAGAGCTTCCGAAGGGACAGCTCATCCCGATAAAAGCTGTCATAATCCTGCTCAGCTGCCTGCTGGATGATTTGATTTTCCGGGGTAAAGGTCTGTATCACCGCTCGGCCTGGCTTGGAAAAACGGCCGCTTCGGCCAATGACCTGCGTTATCAGTGAAAACGTTCGCTCCCCCGCCCGGTACTGGCTGGCATACAGGCTCTGGTCAGCGGACAGAACGCCCACCAAAGTGACATTTTCAAAATTCAGACCCTTTGTCACCATCTGCGTCCCCACCAGGATAGGGATGCGCTGAACGCGAAACTGCTCAAACAATGCCCGGTGACTTCCCACTGGGGCCACGGCGTCCGCGTCCATCCGCAGGATGGGTACGCCGGGAAACGCTTCCTGAATCTGCTCCACCACCTTTTGGGTTCCAATACCGGTGAAGCTCAGCCTTCCGCCGCAGTTGGGGCAGGCCCGGTCAACAGGCTGGGTGTGTCCGCAGTAGTGGCACATCATGCGATTGCCTATGCTGTGATAGGTCAGATTTGCGGTGCAGTTGGGGCATTTGTAGGTATATCCGCAGACGGCGCAGGCTACCAGCTTGTTGGCCCCCCGCCGATTGAGAAACAGAATGGTCTGCTCATCGCGGGAGAGATTCTCCTCAATTTCCTCCCGCAGGACAGAGGACAGACAGGTGCCGTTTCCCTGCTGTATCTCCCGCTTCATGTCAGCAATCCGCACCTCTGGCAGACGCATGGCGTTATATCGTTTTGTCAGGGTGAAAAGGTGATACCGTCCAATTTCCGCATAATAACGGGAACGAATATCCGGGGTGGCGCTGCCCAGCACAAGCAGAGCATTCGCCTGGGCACAGAGAAATTTTGCCACGTCTCTGGCGTGAT
>JAJQHT010000030.1 GCA_021199595.1 Oscillospiraceae bacterium | reverse complement strand
AATATGGGGCTCTGCGCCAGGCCGTTGAGAGGCTGCCGGACAAGGAGCGGCAGACCATCTTTCTGCGCTTTTATCACGGCATGACCCAATCCCAGGCCAGCCATATTCTCGGCGTGAGCCAGGTGCAGGTGTCCCGCCTGGAACGCCGCGCGGTGAAGCGGCTAAGGGAGATGATGGAGTGAGGGAGTCTCTCTTGACGTACGCTTTCGAGTACGCTATAATAGAATCCGAGGAGGGATGAATATGACCGCCATCAACGCGACCACGGCGCGGAAGAATCTGTATCAGCTTATCTCTGATGTCAACGCAAACAGTGCGCCCATCACCATCACCAACAGCCGGGGAAAAAATGCTGTGCTCATGTCGGAGGATGACTGGAACGCTATACAGGAGACGATGTATCTCAATTCCGTGTCCGGCATGGCTGAGAGTATCCTGGCCTCCAGGGATGAGCCGATAGAGGATTCCGCTGTTTATACGGAAGGCGAGGAATGGTGAAATACCAGGTTCGATTTTCCCGAAGAGCTGAAAAGGATAAGGCGCTGCTGAAAGCCGCTGGACTTGAAGCCCGGGCAAAGCAGCTTATCAAGGTGCTTGCGGAAAATCCCTTCCAGAACCCGCCGCCCTATGAAAAGCTGCTGGGAAATCTGTCCGGCACATATTCCCGACGGATAAACCTGCAGCACAGGCTTGTGTATGAGGTGATTGAAAACACACTCAAGGCCGTGGATGCGGATGGGAACGAATACAAGGGCATCGTCCGCATCCTGCGGATGTGGATGCATTATGAATAAGGAAAAAGACGCTCTCCCGGATGCGGGGGAGCGTCTTTTTCGTTTGGGGTTATATTCTGCACGCCATCTCGTGCCATTGCTCGCCGCCCCAGGTGGAGTTGGCGAGGCCGTTGTCGGTGAAGCCCAGCTTTTTATACATTTCCACCTTTGTGTCCAGGCAGGTCAAAAGGAGTATTTTGCGGCCGTTTGCCTGTTCCCGGTGGCGGTATTCGCCCACCAGAGCCCTTGCAATGCCGCGCATTTGATAGGCTGGCAGGACGGCGAGGCCCAGGAGCATGACGGTCTGGCCTGCGGGGTCGTGGAGGCGCTCATCGGTGAAAAATTCATCCCGAAAGACGGTCTCGTCGGTGGCGAGGCCGTTTAAATATCCTGCCAGCTTTCCCGTGTCCCGATCGACTGCCACCAAAAACAAATCGGGCGCGGCGGCGGCCCGAGCGCGCATATGCGCCGGGGAACAGGCCTCGTTGGGCGGGAAGCATATCTGCTCAATGGCGATAGCCTGCTCTATCTCGTCAGGCTCGATGGTTCGGAGTGTAAAATTTTTATAATCCATATGCTGCCTCCTGAATGGTTATTTTAATTGCTTGGGGCTGATGCCGAAGGCGGCGCGGAAATCCCGGTAGAAGGTGGAATACTCCGCGAAGCCGCTGTCCTCCGCGGCCTTGCTCACAGGGATGCCGCGGCGTATCAGCTGGGCGGCGTACAGCAAGCGGCGCTGCTGCACGTAGCTGTGTACGGTGGAACCGGTCTGGGCCTTGAAAAGGCGCATGAAGTGGTACCGGCTGAGATAGACGCGCCCGGCAAGCTCGTCCACGGTCAGCGGCTCGCTGAGATGCTCGTTGATGTAGGAAAGGGTCTGGGCAATCTTGGGGTTATAAGCCGTCTCAGGGCTTTGAAAGCCGCCGTCCCGCAGGGCGATGCGGTTTATCTGGATAAGGAGCTGGATGACGAAAGTGTCCCGCAGCGCCTGGGCGCCGAACTGCTCGTCGTCCAGCGCCTTTTCCATGGCGTCGAATAAGGTGGTGAGCGCCTCTCTGTCCGCTGCGGCGGGCGTCAGAAGATACCGGCCCTGCTGATCGGCCCGGTCGAAGCAGGAAAGCAGATCGCCCTCCGGCACGGAACGGTTCGTATACTGGCCGTCCAGATACAGGATGACCCGCTCATAGGGAGTGGAGCGGTCTATCAGCGCCTTGTGTATGGCGTGGTGCTTGATGAGCAGGATGTCCCATGGCCGCAGGGGATAGGTGCAGCTCTCCACCATGTATTCCACCTGACCGGACAGGAGAATGACGATTTTATCGAACTCGTGAAAGTGGAAATCCAGCTCCTGTCCTTCGGTGTCCCGCAGATGGAAGTATTTATAGTTTTCCCGCAGATAACCCTCCCGCGGGTAGCTGCCGCCGCGCTCCATAGCCGCGCCTCCCTTCATGCCTTCTCTGGCTTATCCGGCTTTCTTTTTTCGTCGAACAGGGCGGAAAGATATTTTGTGGCCAGGGCCTGCTCTGCCTGGGCGCGGAGGGCGGCATAATAGACGGCCTGAGGCAGGGCGCTGTCCTGCTCCGGCGCCGGGAGCGCGGTCTCCGCAGCCTGAGCTACGGCGTGGACAGACTGCTCAAATATATCGCAGAAGCGGTCATACAGCGCGCCGAAGCGCTCCTGCTCCCAGTCCGCCTCCTGCATCCCGGCGTGGGCCATCTCGCAGGAGAGAAGCTGCTGTATGAAGGTGATGGATAGACACGGCTTCAAAACGCAGATGATGATAAGGTGTGCCAAATGAGTGCGGGTATAGCGCTTGCGCACCGGGGCGGGGACGACCTTCAGCTTCACATAGTTGTTCACCATGGAGGCAGTCAGGCCCTTTTCATCAAAGCCGGGATAGTCCCCGAGGTAGTGATCGATCAGGGAGAGCACCTGATCCATATAGAGATCCAGATCCGGCAGAGCGTCCCAGCGGGGAAGCGTCTGCCCAGCCATCTGGCGGCATATCTGGGTGAAGAGAGCGTCGGAGGCTTCGTTCATAGATACATACCATCCTTTGTTTGGGAAATACTGTTGATAGAATCAATATACCACATTGGGCAAAAAATGACAAGAAACATTTAAAAACAATGGTTGACGCGGATTAAAATATCTGATAATATAGTAATCGAAACTAGATTAACTGATTTTTAAATTGAAGGAGGGGCAAGCCATGGCGATTACGGTCTATGGAGATTCTATCCTGAAAGGGATATTGCTGGAAAACGGGCGTTATGTCGTCAATCGCGGCTGGGAGGAACGCTATGCCAGGGAGTGGGGCGTCAGCGTGACGAACCGCTCCCGTTTTGGCTGCACCATAGAGAAGGCCATGGCGGTCATTCGGCGGGACTGCCTGCGTCCCAGCGCGGCGGGGGATGTGGCGGTGCTGGAATTTGGCGGCAACGACTGCGATTACCGCTGGGCAGAGGTAGCCGCCGCGCCGGAGCAGACGCATTCCTGCAATACGCCCCCGGCCCGGTTCGTTTCCCGGTATCGGGAGGCCGTCCGCCTGGTACGGGAGAGCGGGCGGGAGCCGGTTATCCTGACCCTGCCGCCCATTCATGCGGAGCGGTATCTGTGCTTCATCTGCCGGGACGGGCTTTCCAGGGAGAGCATCCTCTCCTGGATGGGCGATGTGGAGCAGATATTCCACTGGCAGGAGAGCTATTCCCATCTGGCGGAGCAGACTGCCAGGGAGGAGGGTGTGCGGTTCATTGACCTGCGGCGGCCCTTCCTCTGCCGCAAGGACTGGGACAGACTTCTCTGCGCCGACGGCATCCACCCCTCCCGGGAGGGCCAGCGGCTTATTTATGACACCCTGTGCCGCTATACCGCTGCTCCCAGCGGCGTGGTGGCCTAAATCCGGGACGGCATTTCGACGAATTTTTCATCCGGCCAGGGGCATTTTCCCTGCCTTCGTCCGCAAAAAACGACCCCAAACCCGCTTGTATCAAGGGTTTGGGGTTGAATGCATTGGTTCACAAAATATTGGCTCGGAACGTATTGACAACCACAAGATGTTGTGTTAATATATGTCTCGCCGGAAAAATTATGTAAAACTGCGGGGCGTCCTGCCCGAACCAAGACCATCAGGGAGAGGCTAAATGAAGATGAAGATTATAAAGAGAAATGGATCAGAGGCTATATTTGACATTGAGAAAATCGTTGCTGCCATCACCAAGGCCAACAATGCGGTGCCGCTGGATGTGCGCATGACTGCCACCCAGATTCGGCGCATTGCAGATTCTGTGGAGAAATCCTGCGTGGAGCTGGGCCGCTCTCCTGCGGTGGAGGAAATACAGGATATGGTGGAGCAGCAAATCATGGCCCATGGGGCCTATGAGGTGGCCAAGCAGTATATCACCTATCGCTACACCCGCTCCTTGGTGCGTCAGTCCAACACCACGGACGACCGCATCCTGTCCCTCATTGAGTGCAACAATGAGGAGGCAAAGCAGGAAAATTCCAACAAAAACCCTGTGGTGAACAGCACCCAGCGGGACTATATGGCCGGAGAGGTCAGCCGCGACATCACAAACCGCATCCTCCTGCCCTCGGACATTGTCCAGGCCCACGAGGAGGGCATTATCCACTTCCATGACACAGACTATTACGCCCAGCATATGCACAACTGCGACCTGGTGAATCTGGAGGATATGCTTCAAAACGGCACGGTCATCACCGGCACGCTGATTGAGCGGCCCCACAGCTTTGCCACCGCCTGCAACATTGCCACGCAGATCGTGGCCCAGGTGGCCTCCAACCAATACGGCGGCCAGAGCATTTCCCTGGCTCACCTGGCCCCCTTTGTCCAGGTCAGCCGGGAGAAGATACGCAGCATCGTGCGGGATGAGATAAGCTCCCTTGGCATTATCCCCACCAAGGAGCAGGTGGACGACATCGTGGAAAAGCGCCTCCGGGAGGAGATTCGCCGGGGCGTGCAGACCATCCAGTATCAGGTCGTCACCCTCCTGACCACTAATGGACAGGCCCCCTTCGTGACGGTATTCATGTATCTGAACGAGGCGAAAAACGAGCAGGAGAAGAAAGACCTCGCCGTCATCATCGAGGAGACGCTGCTCCAGCGCTATCAGGGCGTGAAAAACGAGCAGGGCATCTGGGTCACGCCCGCCTTCCCCAAGCTGATATACGTCCTGGAGGAGGACAATGTGGAGGAGGGGACGGAGTATTACTACCTCACAAAGCTCGCCGCCAAATGCACGGCCAAGCGGATGGTGCCGGACTATATCTCCGAAAAGAAAATGCTGGAGCTGAAAATCGACAAAAACGGCGAGGGCCACTGCTATACCTGCATGGGCTGCCGCAGCTTCCTGACTCCGTATGTTGACCCGAAAACCAATCAGCCGAAGTATTATGGCCGCTTCAACCAGGGTGTCGTCACCATCAACCTCCCGGATGTGGCCCTGTCCTCCGGCGGGGATATGAAAAAATTTTGGGAGATATTCGACGAGCGCCTGGAGCTGTGCCATCGGGCGCTGATGTGCCGCCACGAGCGGCTGAAGGGAACCCTGTCCGATGCCGCGCCTATCCTGTGGCAGTATGGGGCCTGTGCCCGGCTGCAAAAGGGAGAGCCTATCGACAAGCTGCTGTATGGCGGGTATTCCACCATCTCCCTGGGCTATGCGGGGCTTTACGAGTGCGTGAAGTACATGACCGGCAAGAGCCACACCGACCCGGAGGCCACCCCCTTCGCGCTGGAAATCATGACCCACATGAATGACGCCTGCAAAAAGTGGAAGGAGCAGCACAACATCGACTTCAGTCTGTATGGCACGCCCCTGGAATCCACCACCTATAAATTCGCCAAGTGCCTGCAAAAGCGCTTCGGCATCATCGAGGGTATTACGGACAAGGGCTATATCACAAACTCCTACCACGTCCATGTGACGGAGGAGATAGACGCCTTCACCAAGCTGAAATTCGAGGCCCAGTTCCAGCATCTGTCCCCCGGCGGCGCCATCAGTTATGTGGAGGTGCCGGATATGCAGAATAACCTCGAGGCCGTTTTGCAGGTCATGAAGTTTATCTATGACAATATCATCTATGCTGAGCTGAACACCAAGAGCGATTACTGCCAGGTTTGCGGCTGGGATGGAGAGATAGAGATTGTGGAGGAGGACAACAAGCTGATTTGGCGCTGTCCCCGCTGCGGCAACACTGACCAGGACAAGATGAACGTGGCCCGCCGTACCTGCGGCTATATCGGCACCCAGTTCTGGAATCAGGGCCGCACGCAGGAAATTAAAGACCGGGTGCTGCACCTGTAAGATTATATGTATTACGGCAATATCAAAAACTGCGACATCGCAGACGGTATCGGCGTGCGGGTGACGCTGTTCGTCTCCGGCTGCACCAACTGCTGCGAGGGCTGCTTTCAGCCGGAGACCTGGGATTTCCATTACGGCCAGCCCTTCACGTCGGAGACAGAGGACACCCTCCTGGATATGCTGGCCCCCGGCTACATAAACGGCCTGACCCTCCTGGGCGGCGATCCCTTCGAGCCGGAAAACCAGCGGGCGCTGACCCCCTTCCTGAAAAGAGTGCGGGAACGGTTTCCGAAAAAGGACATCTGGGCCTTCACCGGCTTTCTCTATGAAGACCTGCTGCGCCCCGGAAGCCACCCCCGGTGCGAGGTGACGGACGATATGCTGTCGATGCTGGACGTACTGGTGGACGGCCCCTTTATCCTGGCGAAGAAAGAGGTGGGCCTTCGCTTTCGCGGCTCCAGAAATCAGCGGCTCATAGACCTGAACAAAACCCGTGAGGCCGGCCAGGTCGCCCTTTGGAACGGATAAAAAATTTTCAGCTTCCCCGTTTTTCTCGGCGGGGAGGCTGGAATTTTATGGTAGAATGGTTTAGAATATAGGGCATAAGGATTTTAAGTCAAGAGGAGAATGATAATGGACGGTTTATTGGAAAGAGACCTGACAATTCTCTCCAGCGTGACGGACGCACAGGGAGAACACAGCATCCCAGCGATTTTTGACCTGTTTGAGGATCTGGCGGCGGAGCACGCAGAAAAGCTAGGGGTCGGTATTTGGGATATGGCCCAGCGGCGAGCCTATTGGGTGGCTGTGCGTACACGGGTGCGTATTTATCGCCGGGCGAAGATGATGGAGACGGTTCGTGTGCAAAGCTGGCCCAATGTTCCCGGCGCGGTGAAGGACGACCGCAATTACCGCATCAAGCAGGGCGAGGAGGTTCTGGCAGAGGGACGGACGGAGTGGATCGTGCAGAATATGGACAGCGGGCGCAT
>JAJQHT010000288.1 GCA_021199595.1 Oscillospiraceae bacterium | reverse complement strand
AGCTCCGCTTGCTTTTTCTCTCGCCATGACGTTCGGCTGTCTTTACACGGCAGCACGGCTGTAGTATACTGTTACTTATAAAACTTTTTCAAAACGACACCATCGCCCCTCCCTGTCGTTCTGTTTCGTGGCTGAATCTTCTATAATGAACCCATCAAAACAAGGAGGTTCACACCATGAACACAGACAAGATTTACGCCGAGGCGCTGGCCAATGAATATGCCCCCAAGGACACCTCCAGGGTGGTGGCCCTGAAAAAGCTGGACAGGCGGGCCAAGCTCCCGGCGAATGTTTTCGCCTATACCCTGGGCATTTTGGGAACGCTGGTGGCTGGCGTCGGTATGTGCCTTTCCATGCAAGTCATCGGCACCCCCGGCGTGGGAACCATGACAGCGGGCATCATCGTCGGACTTGTGGGTCTGCTGGCCGTGTCGGTCAACTATCCTATCTACAAAAGGCTGCTGGAAAAGGGGAAGAAAAAATACGCCTTTGAAATTATGCAGCTCGCGAAGGAAATCAGCGAGGGCTGAGCCGGAAAGCAGGAGGTGAGCGGAATGACAAAGGCGGAAAGCAAATATTTTAATACCGCCCGGCGGATGGACGAGGCGTTTTTGTCCCTGATGGAAAAGAAGGATTTCGAGTACATCACCGTCACGGAAATTTGCGAGAAGGCTGGCGTCAGCCGCTCCACCTTCTATCTCCACTATGAAACCGTGGGAGACCTGCTGACCGAGTGTGTGGAGGATATGAACCGGCAGTTTCTTCTGTGCTTTAAGGAAACCGCGTCCGAGTTTCGGCGGAATATGGAATTGGCCTCGCTGGAGCAGCTTTTCCTGATAACGCCGGAATACCTGCTGCCCTATCTGACCTATATATCCCAGCACAAAACCCTGTTCAAGGTCGTGCTGAAAAATCCCCAGGTCATGCAGGCAGAAAAAACCTACACCACTCTGTTTGGCGATATACTGGATCAGATATTGGCCCGCCATCAGGTTCCTGAAGAAGACCGGGGCTATATGCTTTCCTTTTATATTGAGGGGACGATGGGCATTGTCAGGCGCTGGCTGCTTTCGGACTGCCGGGAGTCTGTGGACGATATTGCCAGAATTATGATGAACGTAATCCGGCGGTGACACATGAAAAGATTGAAGGAGCGACTCCATCAAAATCCCGTGATTCATCTATATTTGTCGGACGCCAAGCTTCGGGCCTTTCTGTCCCTGCTTGGCTCCTTTGCGCTGAATTTTTTCTATGCCCTGTGGGAGATCCTCTGCGGCCTGTATTATCAGTCCTACTGGTTTATCACGCTGGGCTTTTATTATATCCTGCTCGCGCTGATCCGCCTCATGCTGCTGCGCGAGGCGCGGGATCAGGGACGGGCAGAAAAAACGGGGCGGAGGCGATACCGGGCCTGCGGCATTTTGCTGCTTATGATGAATGGGATTTTATTTGGCATCGTTATGCTGGCGGTGGCAGGAAATCAGGCCATTCACTACGCGGGCTATTTAATCTACGCCGTGGCCGCCTACACCTTCTATCGCGTGGTCATGGCCGTCATAACCCTTGTCAAATATCGGCACTGGAACGCCCCCGCGCTGACGGCCTCCAAGGTCATCAGCCTTGTCACCGCCCTGGTATCCCTGCTGTCCCTGGAAATCGCCATGATTCTACAATTTGGGAGCGACGGGGATTTTTTCCAGACCATGACCGTGCTGACGGGCATGGGCGTAGGCATAGGCATATCCGTCGCCGCGATTTGTATGATTTCCATTCCAAAAAAGAAAACCAGCCGTTCGGAATGAATGGCTGGTTTTTATGATTTACTGCCGGGCCTTTATGTCCTTGCGGAACAGGAGCTTGAAAATGGTTCGCACCAGGGGCTGAATGAAAAACAGCTGAGTGAAGAAGGCGAAGGGGAAGTTATAGCACACGAGCTTCAGCCAGTTGGCCAGCAGGGTCAGCAGGTGGAAGCCGCTGTAGTACGGATAATAGAAACAGGCCGCGAGAAAGCTCATGGCGGGGCACATCAGGCCCACGGTAGCGCAGATGATGGCACTCTCGAAAATGACCGGGTGGGTGGTCTTGGGGTCGAAGCATTTCGCGGCCAGCTTAAAGGAGCAGGGGCTGCCCATGAGACACTCCAGGGCATAGGCGAAGCAGAACTCCACCAAAATAATGGCCCAGATGGGGAGCATCCGGCCAAACATATACACGCCGCCCTGGGCGTTGATGGCGTGGATCACACTGTCCGCGCCGTTGACCTCCATAAGCGTCGCGCCGTTTACCACGTACAGGCTGTAAAACACATAGCCATGGACGGTGATAATCACGGTGATGAGCGCAAAAATCATTCGCTGAAACTGGTTTCTTGGCATATTCATTCTCCTTTTTAGACGCAAAAAGACACAAGCCGCCTTGCCATTCATCTGATATGCTGCATAGTACCGTAATCAGATTTATGTGCAAAGCACAACTTGTGTCGTTCATGCGCGATTTAATTTCCAGGAAATTTTATCACGAGGAAAACGAAAAAGTCAAGGATTGAGAATAATTTAGCGTTCAGCTCAGAGATTCCAGCGCGGCCATGCGCGCGGCGATGCAGAAAAGCTGCATGGCGGAGGCCAGGGAAGGGATGTCAGGATAGGAAGGGGCGATACGGATGGTATTGTCCTCCGGGTCCTTACCGTAGGGGAAGGGCGCGCCGGCGGGCGTCAGGAGGAGAGACGCCTCCGCGCACAGCTCCACGGTTCGCTTCGCGGTATTCGGCAGGCCGGCAAAGGCGATGAAATAACCTCCGTTCGGCGTGTGCCACCAGCCGATGCCGCGGGGGGTAATCTCCCGCTGGAGATAACCCACCACGCAGTCAAACTTGGGCTTGAGCAGGGCGGCCTGGCGGCGCATATGGGCCTGGATGCCATCCACGCTCTTGAGGAATTTCACATGGCGAAGCTGGTTTATCTTGTCATATCCCAGGGTCTGCACGCTCATCTGGCGCAGCAGGAATTTGACGTTCCCCTCGCTGGCGGCCAGGACGGCAAGACCCGCGCCGGAAAACGTCACCTTGCTGGTGGAGGTGAACTCATAGACCATATCCTCCGAGCCGTATTCCTTGCAGGCGTCGAAGATGTTCAGAAGATGGTCGTCCTCCTGCTCGAAGCAGTGGACGATATAGGCGTTGTCCCAGAAAATGCGGAAGTCGTCCGCCGCCGGCTTCAGGGCGGCAAAGGCCCGGACGGTGTCGTCCGAATAGGTGATGCCCGTGGGGTTTGAATACTTGGGCACGCACCAGATGCCCTTCACCTGGGGGTCGGACTCCACGTACTGCTTTATCATGTCCATGTCCGGCCCGTCGGCGGTCATGGGGATGTTAATCATCTCTATGCCGAACTCCTGGCAGATGGCAAAATGCCGATCATACCCCGGCACCGGACAGAGGAATTTGATGGTTCCCTGCTGGCCCCATGGCTTGCTGCCGTTGTAAACCCCCAGCAGGAGCGCGCGCACCACGCAGTCATACATCAGGGAAAGGCTCGACTGGCCGCCCATGATGATGTTTTTCTGCTCCAGGCCCAGAAGATCCGCAAACAGCTGCTTGCACTCATCCACGCCGGCCAGCTCTCCATAATTGCGCACATCCGTGCCCTTATAGGTGATGATAAGCTCTGTCGGCTCCTGACCCAGCAGGCCCATGGACAAATCCAGCTGGACGGAGTTGGGCTTGCCCCGGCTCATGTCCAGGGGACGCCCCAGGGCCTTCAGCTCCTCATATTGCGCTTTGACAGCAGCGTATTCCCGCTCCCGCTCCTTGGCGGTCATTTTTTCATAGCTTTTCATATAATTACAGACGGATGCTCCTTATTATAAGTTTTCATTGATGTCTAGTATAAGGAATTGTTTTGGATTTTTCAACCGGCAATCCGGCTGTAATGATAAAATTTGTAGGAATGATGGAAAACAGCAGCCCAAAAGAGATGTTTCTTAGGCATGGTTCCCATTGCAAAAGTGTTGCAATCCAATAAAGCAAGGGGTATAATATTTTATTATAAACGTCATAAGTTTGCGTTTGAACCTATACTGAGCCGGAGCAGCCCTCGGGGCGAACCGGCAAAAGGGGAGAGATACAACAAATGGATCAATCATCACAGACCCAGCAGGCGCAGCAGCTTTACAGGCCGTGCTTTGAGCATGACGCCTGCGGCATCGGCGCGGTGGTGGACATCAAGGGCCGCCCCAGCCATCAGACGGTGGATGACGCGCTGAAAATCGTGGAAAAGCTGGCCCACCGGGCCGGCAAAGACGCCGCCGGGGAGACCGGAGACGGCGTAGGCATCCTGGTGCAGGTGTCCCATCCCTTCTTCAAGGCCGCGGCGGCGGAATGCGGCATCACCCTGGGCGGGCCGCGGGACTATGGCGTGGGGATGTTCTTCTTCCCCCAGAACAGCGTCAAGCGCAGTCAGGCCAAGAAGATGTTCGAGATTATCGTGGAAAAGGAGGGCATGAGGCTTCTGGGCTGGCGGGAGGTTCCCATCTGCCCGGAGATACTGGGCCAGAAGGCCCGGGACTGTATGCCCTGCATTTTGCAGGGTTTTGTGGAGCGGCCAAAGGACGTGGCGGCGGGCCTGCCCTTCGACCGGCGGCTGTATGTGGCCCGGCGGGTCTTTGAGCAGTCGAACGACAACACCTATGTGGCCTCCCTCTCCTGCCGCACCATTGTATATAAGGGGATGTTCCTGGTAAGCCAGCTCCGCGGCTTCTATAAGGATTTGCAGAGCGAGGAATACACCTCCGCCATCGCCATGGTTCACTCCCGCTTCTCCACCAACACCACCCCCAGCTGGGAGCGCGCCCACCCCAACCGCCTGATTCTCCACAACGGAGAGATAAACACCATCCGCGGAAATGTTGACCGCATGATCGCCCGGGAGGAGACCATGTCCTCCGCCGTCATGAGGGAGAACATGGACAAGATATTCCCCGTCATCAACAGCAGCGGCTCCGACTCCGCCATGCTGGACAACACATTGGAGTTTCTTGTCATGAACGGCATGGAGCTGCCCCTGGCCCTGATGATAACCATCCCGGAGCCGTGGAAAAACGACAAAAAAATCAGCCGGAAAAAGCGCGACCTCTACCGCTATTACGCCACCATGATGGAGCCGTGGGACGGCCCGGCCTCCATTCTATTTTCCGACGGCGACCTCGTGGGCGCTATCCTGGACAGAAACGGCCTGCGCCCCTCCCGCTATTACCTGACGGACGACGACCGGCTCATTCTCGCCTCGGAGGTGGGCGTGCTGGACATCCCGGAGGAGCACATTATAAAGAAAAGCCGTCTCCAGCCGGGCAAAATGCTGCTGATAGACACCAAGCGGGGCCGCCTGCTGCTGGATTCCGACCTGAAGGACTATTACGCCTCCCGCCAGCCCTATGGCGAATGGCTCGACCAGAACCTCGTCCAGCTGAAGGATTTGCCCATCCCCAACCAGCAGGTGCAAAATCACACCCAGGTCATGCGCGACCGGCTGTATCGTGCCTTTGGCTATACCTATGAGGAGGTCAAGGACGCCATTCTCCCCATGGCCCGCACCGGCGCGGAGCCGACCGCCGCCATGGGCAGCGACGTGCCCCTGGCCGTCCTGTCGGAAAAATACCCGCCGCTGTTCCATTACTTCAAGCAGCAGTTCGCCCAGGTGACGAACCCGCCCATCGACGCGATTCGCGAGGAGTGCGTCACGGACACCACCGTCTATGTCGGTTCGGACGGCAACCTGCTGGAGGAGAGCGCGGATAACTGCAATGTTTTGCAAATCAACAACCCCATTCTCACCGGAGTAGACCTCATAAAAATCAAGGCCATGCACCGGGACGGGTTCCATGTGGAGACTGTGAGCCTCCTATACTATAAAAACACTCCGCTGGAGCGGGCCTTAGACCGGCTGTTCGTCCAGTGCGACAAGGCGTACCGTCTGGGGGCCAATATCCTGGTGCTGTCCGACCGGGGCGTGGATGAAAACCATGTGGCCATCCCCTCCCTGCTCGCCGTGTCCGCCATGGAGCAGCACCTGATACGCACGAAAAAGCGCACCTCCGTCTCCATCATATTGGAGAGCGCGGAGCCGCGGGACGTGCATCACTTCGCCCTGCTCCTCGGCTATGGCGCGCGGGCTATCCAGCCTTACCTCGCCCATGAGTGCATCGCGGAGTGCATCCACCGGGGCCTTCTCGACAAGGACGAACACACCGCCATCAACGACTATAACAAGGCGATATTGAACGGCATCGTGAAGATTGCCTCCAAAATGGGTATCTCCACCATCCAGTCCTATCAGTCCGCGCAGATATTTGAGGCCGTCGGCATCCGCCAGGACGTGATAGACAAGTACTTCACCCACACCGTCAGCCGCGTGGGCGGCATCGGCATAGAAGAGATAGGCGCAGCGGTGGAATATCACCACAGTCACGCTTTCGACCCGCTGGGCCTTGGCGTGGATACCACGCTGGACAGCGTGGGCTTCCACAAGCTCCGCTCCGGGGACGGCAGCGAGGAGCACCTGTTCGACGCGGAGACCGTCGTCACACTGCGGGAGGCCACCTGGAACGGCGACTATGAAAAATTCAAAAAATATTCCGCCCGCCTGAACCGGGAGCGTTGTCCCCAAACCCTGCGGGGCCTCATGGAATTTTCCTGGGCCGAGGACGGCGGCGTTCCCATCGACGAGGTGGAGAGCGTGGATTCCATCGTCCGCCGCTTCAAAACCGGGGCCATGAGCTATGGCTCCATCTCCAAGGAGGCCCACGAGTGCCTGGCCGTCGCCATGAACCGGCTGGGCGGCAAGTCCAACTCCGGCGAGGGCGGCGAGGAGCCGGAACGCCTGGGAACGGAGAAAAACAGCGCCATCAAGCAGGTGGCCTCCGGCCGCTTCGGCGTCACCAGCGAATATCTTTGCAGCGCCCAGGAGATACAGATAAAAATGGCCCAGGGGGCAAAGCCCGGCGAGGGCGGCCATCTGCCGGGGAAGAAGGTCTATCCCTGGATCGCCCGCACCCGCTATTCCACCCCCGGCGTCAGCTTGATCTCTCCCCCGCCGCATCACGACATCTACTCCATCGAGGATCTGGCCCAGCGTATCTTCGCCCGG
>JAJQHT010000180.1 GCA_021199595.1 Oscillospiraceae bacterium | reverse complement strand
ACCAGATGGGTGTCTGACAAAGAGCCTCTATCTTGTCCTCGGTCAGGTAAATCTCTCTGGTTTGAATGTATTCTCCGAAGAAGGTACGGTACTGCCCCAGATTGTCCCTGGCGTAGACCGTGTAGGCATATACCTCGCTGCAGGGGACAGCAGCGGCGAAATAATCCGGGTAGTTTATAAGCATTTCCAGGGTCATATAGCCCCCGTTGGAGCCGCCCATAATATAGATACGGCTGGTGTCCACGTCCGTGTTTTGCTCTATGTACGCCTCGATGGTATCCATCAGAATTTCCGTGTACCGGCTGGATACGTCGCCGCGGCTCTCCGTGCCGTCGCCTCCGTCCAGCCAGTAGGTAGGACACTGCACTACGAGCACATAGGCCCCGGTCTGGTCGCCGGAGGTGAAATAGGACTGTATCTCCGTCTCCGTCAGGGCGGAGACCTCGTTGCCCAAAATGGCCCGTTCGATGTCGTCGCCACCTTCGCCCCGGCCATGGAGCCAGATTATCAGGGGATTTTTGTCCCAGCTGGCCAGGCTGTCCGGCTCATAGGCGGCGTAGTTCAGGGTGAGGGTCTCCGTCTGGCCGGTCAGGGGGTTTTCATAGTCCCCGGTGTAGCTGTCCCGCAGGGTAAAGCGTTCCAGCTCCGGGCAGACGCGGTTGTCGATGCAGTCGTCGTTAAACTCAATCGTGAAATAGCTGCCGGAGGCCCAGACGGTGAAGCTCGCCTCCACCACATACTCGTCCGCCCAGACGCTGTGCTCCGTGGACATATCCGTCTCAAAGGGGGAGCCGGTGGCGTCGAAGTTCGTCACCATCTCCACCGTCACATAGCAGGAGGAGCCGGATACGGCATTTCCCAGCTCGTCAGACAGATAGACATTCGTGACCTCCCGCACGAAGTGGGAGGTGGTGATGGCTGCGCCCTCTGTATAAACGTCGTCAATTTCCTCGTCAAAGGTGAATATGACCCGGTTTACGCCCGGCCCCCACTCGAAGCCACGCACCACAATGGTGCCGGACAGAGCGTGGGGCGTGCCGGGCCGATCGCTGTCCGGCGCGGCGGCGATCTCCGTGGTCTCCGAGACTTGAGAGCAGCCGACAGCCGCAAGCAAAAAAAGGGCCAGCAGTATACAGACGATGCGGGACTTTTTCATAAACGTCTCCTCCAAATTCAAGGGCGTTTCAAAGGGTAGCAAAGTCAGTATACCGACTGGCCGATGTTCAGTCGTGAATTATTTGTGAACTTTTTGTAAAGGGGGCCGCGTATAATTTTTAAAATCAGGGATATTTTTCATGACAACGGCCCCGCGTTTGTTAAACGATTTTTCTGACGCTTCAGACGTAGCCGTCAGGATTGTTCTTCTGCCAGCGCCAGGAGTCGGCCACCATGTCCTCCACGGTCTTTTCCGCCGTCCAGCCGAGAATCTCTCTGGCCTTGGCGGGGTCGGCCCAGACGGAGGCGAGGTCTCCCGCCCGGCGGGGGGCAAATTCATACGGGACGGACACGCCGTTGACGGTCTGGAAGGCGTTCACAAGCTCCAATACGCTCACGCCCCTGCCGGTGCCGAGGTTGAATACCTCTGCGCCGGTGTGTTCTATGGCGTATTTCAGGGCTGCGACATGGCCCTGGGCCAGGTCTACGACGTGGATATAATCCCGCACGCCGGTGCCGTCCGGGGTGTCGTAGTCGTTGCCGAAGATATTCAGATGATCCAGCTTGCCTACAGCCACCTGGGTGATATAGGGCATCAGGTTGTTGGGGATGCCGGCAGGATTTTCCCCAATGCGGCCGCTCTCGTGCGCGCCGACGGGGTTAAAGTACCGCAGCAGCACCACGCTCATATTCGGATTGGCTGCCGCCGTGTCTTGGGCAATCTGTTCAATCATCAGCTTTGTCCAGCCATAGGGGTTGGTGCAGCCGCCTACCGGGTCGCTCTCCCGATAGGGGACAGTGGCGTTGGCCCCGTACACCGTGGCGGAGGAGGAGAAGATGAACGCCCCCACGCCCTCCTGCACCATGCACTCGAGCAGCGACAGGGTGGTGTCCAGATTGTTGCGGTAATATTTCAGCGGCTGGGCTACGCTCTCGCCCACGGCCTTATAGCCGGAGAAGTGCATCACCGCCGCCGGCTTCACCTGATGGAATATCTCCATCAGGGCGGCCTTGTCCGCCACGTCCGCCTGGTAGAAGGGGATGTCAGCCCCAGTCAGCTCCCGGCACCGCTCCACGGCGATGGGGCTGCTGTTGGAGCAGTTGTCCACGATGGCCAGGTCATACCCGGCCTGGGCCAGGGCCACGGCGGTGTGGGAGCCGATGTAGCCCGCGGCCCCGGTCAGAAGGATGGTACTGCCCATCAGCAGACGGGAACGACCCAGCCGTAGGGATCGGCGGTCTTGCCCCACTGGATGCCGGTGATGGTGTCATACAGCTTCTGGGTCAGCTCGCCAATCTGGAAGCCGTTGATGATGTGCTCCTTGTCCTGGTAGATGATTTCCCCGATGGGGGACACCACGGCGGCGGTGCCGACGCCCCAGGCCTCCTCCAGCTTGCCGCTCTCGCAGGCGGCAATCAGCTCGTCCACGGACAGATCCCGCTCCTGGATTTCGTAGCCCCAGTCGGACAGCACCTGAATGGCGCTCTTGCGGGTGATGCCGGGCAGGACGGTGCCCTTGGCCAGGGAGGGGGTGACGATCTTGCCGTCAATCTTGAACATGACGTTCATCGCGCCCACTTCCTCGATGTATTTCTGCTCCACGCCGTCCAGCCACAGCACCTGGCTGAAGCCCTTGGACTCGGCCAGCTCGCTGGCGTGGAGGGAGGCGGCGTAGTTGCCGCCGCATTTGGCAAAGCCGGTGCCGCCGCGGACAGCCCGCACCTCCCTGCTCTCGATGGCAATCTTCACCGGGTTCAGACCCTCGGGGTAATAGCTGCCCACCGGGCAGGTGATAATCATGAAGAGATAGGTGTGAGAGGCGTGAACGCCGACGTGCTTGTCCGTCGCGATGATGAACGGGCGGATATAGAGGCTGGTGTCCGGCTCGCTGGGAACCCAGTCCTTGTCTACCTCCACCAAAGTCTTCAGGGCCTTGAGATAGATGTCCTCCGGCACGGGCGGGATGCACATTTTTTCCGCGGAGCGGTTCATCCGGGCGATGTTCTCCGTGGGACGGAACAGCTGAATCTTGCCGTCCGCCGTGCGGTAGGCCTTCAGACCCTCGAAAATCTCCTGGGCGTAGTGCAGCACCATGGTGGAGGGGTCAAGGGCCAGCGGGCCGTAGGGGACGATACGGGGGTCGTACCAGCCCTTGCCGGTCTCATAGTTCATAAGGAACATATGGTCGGAGAAATAGGTGCCGAAGGGGATGCCCTCGATCTGGGGCTTCTCCTTGGGGGTTGTAGTTTTCTGGATGGTGATTTCCATATCCATTATCAATATGCCTCCTATTGTAATTCTTGGCGTATATGCTATGCTTCTTCTATTATATTACCAATTTCTCTGCCGGGCAAGGGCCTGCTGTCATATTTGCAAAAACTTTGCCGCGGGTCTGAAATTTTTCTGTCATCTTTTGTAACTTTTCTCTAGGTTTTTCGTAACCTTTGTGATATAATAACGGCAGGCCGTTATTATATTTTAATTTCAATCGTCTTGCTCCCGCCTTTCGGGCGGAACCGTAAGACATGATACAATAATGGCAGACCGCTATTATTTTTATTTCAATCGCCTTGCTCCTGCCGACTGGCGGCGCGGCAAAGCGCGATACAGATACACCGACGGAGGAGGTGGAGCCATGAAAACGGGATACAATCGGTGGGCGGCGCTCCTTTTGTCCGTTTTTCTTTCTCTGACCTGCGCCGGGTGCATGAGTGCGGATGAGCTTTATTCCCTGCCGCAGCAGCAGGAGGAATATATCCAGCTTCAGGAGCTGATTGGCCAGCGCATCGACGAGGGCGGGGAGTACGCCGCGCCCACCGGCGGCAGCAACCGTCAGTCCGTGCAGCTTCGTGATTTGGACGGGGACGGCGTGGCGGAGGCGCTGGCCTTCCTGGCGGACAGCGCCCACACCCCTTCCGTGTGCATATATCGGCTGGATGAGGAGGGGGCCTACTTCCTCCAGATTGTCATTACCGGAAAAGGCTCTGCCGTGTCCAGCGTGGAATACGCCGACCTCAACGGCGACGGGGCCTCGGAGCTTATCATTGCCTGGCAAATATCCGGGGACATCCAGCTGCTGTCTGTCTATGACCTGAGCGGCCAGGAGCCGGTGGAGGTTTTGAGTGCGGACTGCTCCGCCTTTTTGGTATACGACCTGGACGGGGACGACACCGCGAATCTTCTGAACCTGAGCCTTGACTATGACGCTGGCTGCACCCTGACGGCCTATCAGGTGGACGAGGAGAATCAGGTGACCGCCTGTCAGGCGGCCCTGTCCTCCGGCATTACGGAGACACTGCGGGCCAGGAGTGCCTATCTGGCCGACGGGACGCCCGCCCTTTTTGTGGAGAGCGCCGACGGAGACGACCTTCTTTTGACGGACGTGTTCATCCTGCGGGACGGAGAGGCGGAGAATATCACCATGTCCAATTCCGGCCAGAGCAGCACGGTGCGCCGGGCCGGGGCGTATGCCACGGACATCGATGGAGACCGCGCCCTGGAGATTCCCATGGAGAGCGGGGATGCGCTGGCCTGGTACAGCCTGGACGGTGACGGAGGCCGCGCCCTGACACTGACCACCTATCACAACTATGACGACGGGTGGTATCTTGTCCTAACGGACACCGCGCTCATGAGCGGCCTTTCCGTCTCCCGCGAGGAGGAGACGGCGGGTGAGGCTGCCGTGACCTTCTCCCTGACGGATGAGACCGGGGCGCAGATAGAGATACTTACCATATATACCCTTACAGGGGAAAACCGCCGGGACAGGGCCGAGGCGGAGGGCCGCTTCCTCCTGCGGGAGGAGGAGTCCACGGTCTACGCCGCCCAGCTCTGGACAGAGGACATGACGGAGCAGGACGTGACGGAAAATTTTAACCTGATATATCAGGAGTGGCTTGCCGGAGACCTATAACGGCGCAAGGAGGCAGAAGCATTGTGAAAAAGGTATTGGTTTTGGAGGACGAGTCCAGCATCCGCAGCTTTGTGGTGATTAATCTGCGGCGCTCCGGCTATGAGCCTATCGAGGCGGAGACCGGGGAGCAGGCGCTGGAGCTTTTGGAGCAGAACCCGGACGTGAAGGTGGCCCTGCTGGACGTCATGCTTCCCGGCATTGACGGCTATGAGGTCTGCCGCCGCATCCGGGCGACGGATTCCCGCATAGGGATTATCATGCTCACCGCCAAGGCACAGGAGATGGACAAGGTGACCGGCCTGATGACTGGGGCGGACGATTATGTGACGAAGCCCTTCTCTCCGGCGTAGCTGACCGCCAGGGTGGACGCCCTGGTGCGCCGCACCTCGGTGGATGAGACGCCGGAGGACAGCGGCGAGCTGCGCCACGGTCCCTTCCGCCTGAACACCCGCAATCGCACCCTGGAGAAAAACGGCCAGCGCATCAAGCTGACCCAGATAGAATACGCCATTATGAAGCTGTTTATGGATAACCCCGGCAAGGCGCTGTCCCGGGAGGAGATTCTCAACAGCGTCTGGGGCCGGGACTACTTCGGCGAGCTGAAGATTGTGGACGTGAACATCCGCCGTCTGCGTATCAAGATTGAGGACAACAGCACCATTCCTACCTATATCACTACGGTTTGGGGCTATGGATACAAGTGGGGCTTTTAAAGGCTTTAAAGACGGACGAACGGGGGGTGGACGGCACGGGCAAACAGCATACGCGGGGACTGAAAAGCCGGTGGCTCCGCTCCGGCATCCTGCTGACGGCGGGGCTGGTGGCGCTGTTAACGCTGGTGTGTTCCCTGGGCGTTCGCAGCTACTACTATAGCGCCGTCAGAACTGGCCTGACGGCCAAGGCGGAGTCCGCCTCCAATTTTTTCACCGGCTATATCTCCCAGACCTACGCCCAGTACTACCAGAGCGCCTATCGCTATACGGAGAGCTTTGAGGACAAGGACGTGCTGGAGCTGCAGTTTGTGAACGCCCGGGGCGTGGTGGAGGTATCCAGCTACGGCGTCTCCGCCGGCACGACCCCCGGCACGGAGGATTTGACGACCGCCCTGAACGACAAAACCATCGGCGTCTATACCGGCCGGAACGCCGGGACGGGGGAGCGTATTCTGGCTGTTGCCGCGCCGCTTCTGTCCTCGGACGGGTCGGTGATTGGGGTCATGCGCTATGTGACCAGCCTGCGCCTGGTGAATCGGCAGATATGGAAGGTCACGGCCATGGTTGCCGGGGTGGGCCTGCTGGTGATTTTGGCGGTGGTGCTGTCTAACCTCTATTTTATCCGCACGGTCACAGACCCGCTGGTGGAGCTGACTGGCCTTGCCAAGCGCATCGCGGAGGGGAGCTACGGCATCCAGGCGCAGAAAAAATATGACGACGAGATTGGCGACCTGACCGACGCCATCAACGAGATGAGCGCGAAAATCGGGGAGACGGAGAAGGTGCAGACGGAGTTTATTTCCTCCATCTCCCATGAGCTTCGCACGCCCCTGACCGCCATCACCGGCTGGTCGGAGACGCTGGCCTATGACGAGGCCATCACCGGGGACTCCCGCCGGGGCATCTCCATCATTGCAAAGGAGTCCGGCCGCCTGACCAAGATGGTAGAGGAGCTGCTGGAGTTTACCCGTATCCAGGACGGCCGATTCAACCTGAACGTGGAGACGCTGGATGTGGCCGGGGAGCTGTCGGACGCCATCTTTACCTACGGTACCCTCCTGAAGCAGGAGGGTATGACCGTGGAATATACCGAGCCGGAGGAGGACATCCCCTGCGTCCTTGGCGATCCGGCGCGGCTCAAGCAGGTATTTTTAAACATCATGGACAACGCCGCCAAATATGGCCGGGCCGCCGGCCGTATGGTCGTTACCATCGGGGCCACGGATACCTGGGTGGTCATCCGCTTCCGGGACTTGGGGCCCCCCGGGGGGGGGCGCCGGGGGGGGCGGGGGGGGGGGGGGGTGGGGGGTGGGGGGTGGGGGGGGGGTGTGGGGGGTGGCGAGTCGGGTGGGGGGGGGGGCGGGGCGGAACGGTGTGCCGATGCTGGGGGTGGGTGGAGTGGGGGTG
>JAJQHT010000264.1:3133-7197 GCA_021199595.1 Oscillospiraceae bacterium | reverse complement strand
CCTCGCCAGACGCCTCGCTGGAGGCGAAGGCTGTCATGCTCAGGCTGAGCATCAGGCAAAGGGCCATTAACAGGGCCAATGCTTTACGCAGTTGCTTCATGGATATTTCCTCCTAAAAAAGATTTGTCATATCGCTGACATGGAACTGCTTTCAGCATAGCAGGCGAAGCTGAAAAAAACCTTAAAACGGGAAAATTTTCTTTTTTGATTTCAAGTTGCCGAAATTCCTAAAGCATGGTATTGTTATTGTAAAGCCAAGAAAAGAGGTGATATGTACGCGCATACTTATCATTGAAGACGAGGAACGGATGGCCCGGACGGTGCAAAACCTGCTGGTGAAGCACGGCTATTCCGCAGACATCGCCTTTGACGGAGAGATGGGCTTGGATTACGTTCTGACCGGCTCCTATGACCTCGTGATACTGGATATTATGCTCCCGCGGCTGAACGGCTATCAGGTGCTGGAGGCTGTACGCCGCCATGGGCTTCAGACCCCCGTGCTGATGCTCTCCGCCCGCTCGGACGTAGAAGATCGCATCGAAGGGCTGGACAAGGGGGCGGACTATTACCTGGCAAAGCCCTTCTCCTCCGCGGAGCTGCTGGCCTGCCTTCGGGCGTTGCTGCGGAGACCCAAGGAGATAAGCTCCTCTAAGCTCACCTATGGGGACATTGTGCTGGACACGGACAGCGGCAGGCTCTCCAAGGGGGATAAGTCCGTCATGCTCAACAAAAAGGAGCGGGACGTGCTACGTCTGCTCATGCAAAAGGAGGGACAGCCCGTCAGCCGGGAGGCGCTGTTTTCAAACGTATGGGGCATCGACAGCGGCGCGGAAAGCAATGTGGTAGAGGCGTATATGAGCTTTCTGCGGAAAAAGCTGGCCTTTGTTCAATCCAATCTGCGCATTGCCAGCCTCCGGCGAATCGGCTACTGCCTGTCCATGGAGGAAACGGCATCATGAGCGTAACAAAAAAGCTGCGGGTGAAATTCGTCGCCGTATTCATGATTTCCATGCTGGTGTTCGCCGTGGCGTTGAGCGCCGTTATATACTATGAGCACAGGGCCGAGTTGGAACGGGACTGCATGGTGTACCTGCTGAACATCAATAACTACGTGAACACGGCGGACGTGCGCCCGGCAGAGCAGGAATTTGCCTCCTATCCTCCCTATTTCGTGCTGGAAATATCCGACTATGGCGAAAGTGCGGAGATTACCCTGGGGGATTTTTTCCTGGCCGACCAGGGTCTGACGGCAGAATCGCTTATGGACATCATGTCCACGCAGGTAGAGGAGACCGGCGTCTTAAGCGATTACAACGTCCGCTACTACAACGGCGTCCGGCAAAGCGGCACCCACCGCATTTCATTTATTGACATTGGCTATATCACCAACGCGCTGAACAGCCTGCTGCTGCACATTGTTTTGTTCGTCATTCCCAGCCTGGGCGTGCTGTTTCTTCTGTCGCTGCTGCTGTCCTGGTGGTTTGCCAAGCCCGCCAAGGACGCCATGGAGGATCAGCGCCGGTTCATCTCCTCCGCCTCCCATGAGCTGAAAACGCCCATTTCCATCATCACCACCAATATGGATTTGCTCTCCGAGGTAGAGGACATCAGCGACCCCAACTATGAGTTTTGCTGCGACAACATCCGCCATGAGTGCGACCGCATGAGCGGCCTGGTGGGGGCCATGCTGTGGCTGGCCCTCCCCGGCAGCCGGGACAAGCACGAGAACGCCGCCACGGTGGATTTTTCTCAACTTATAGAGCAGGAGACCCTGCGCTTTGAGGTCATGGCCTTCGACCAGAAGCTGGCCCTGGAGGTGGACTGCGCCCCCGGCCTGACCGTCAAGGGTGATGAAACGCAGGTAACGCGGGTCATCGACGTTCTGGTGGAAAACGCCTTAAAATACTGCGATCCCGATGGCGGCATAAAAATAACGGCGGCCCCTTCCGGCAGCCGCCGCGTAATCTTCACCGTGGCCAGCACCGGCCAGGAAATCCCCAGGGAGGTACGGGACAGCATTTTTAAGCCCTTCTATCAAATCGACAGCACCCGCCACGGTGCTGGCCTGGGCCTCTCCATCGCACAGGAAATAGTTGCCTCCATGCACGGCTCTATAAAGCTGGAATACCGGGACGGTAAAAACTGCTTTGTGGTGGAGATGTAACGCTGACACAATCAACCACACAGCGGCGGCCTCGATTGAGACCGCCGCTGTTTTTTCCGATATATCGTTTTCAGAGGACTACGCCCTCACAAAATGCCGTATTTTTCCCGCAGTGTGTCACGCACGGCGGGGAATGGCTTCACGGGGGGCTGGGCCGGAAGATGGTCGCCAATGTGTTTTTCCATCCATATCATATCGTACCACCGGCCAAACTTATAGCTGCACTGCTGAAACCGCCCGACCAGGTGAAAGCCCATATGCTCATGGAAATCCGCGCTGCTGCGAGTCAGATATTCGTCCTCCACCGGCGGATAGGCGATGCAGGCGTTCATGTTTAAAATCCCCTGTTCCCCCAGAGCCTGCTCCAGCGCCTGATACAGCAGACGACCCAGGCCCAGGCCCTTTTTATCCTCACGGACATAGATGGAGGTCTCCACCGCCCAGTCATAGGCCGCCCGGGGGTGCAGAGGGCCGGCATAGACATAGCCCAGAAGCTCCCCATCGGATTCCGCCGCGAGATAAGGATACTTCTCCAGCGTGCGTGTGATGCGTCCGGCAAATTCCTCCGCCGTGGGCGGGACATATTCATAGGAGATGCAGGTGTTCTCCACATAAGGAGCATATATAGCGAGCAGAGCCGCCGCGTCCTTCGGCGTCACAGCGCGGATGGTGACGTTCTCCATGGCTCAAAGCTCCCTATACATAGCGGGAGCATCCGCCTTAGAGGTGTTTTCCGATATAGAGAGCACTTCTACCTTCACAGTTCTGGCCCCGGTGCGAAGCTCTATCACGTCCCCGGGCTTTACCTCCCGGGACGCTTTGGCCGGCGCGCCGTTCACGGTAACCCGTCCGCCATCGCAGGCCTCGTTCGCCACTGTGCGCCGTTTTATCAGTCTTGATACCTTCAGATATTTGTCCAGCCGCATAGCCGTCCTCCCTCAAAATAGCCAATGCGGCGCGGAAGCCCCGCGCCGCATCGTTCGCTTGTTACTCTGGTAATTATTTCGCAACAGCGTCCTTCAGAGCCTTTCCGGCCTTGAACTGGGGAACCTTGGACGCGGGGATCTCGATCTCCTCCTTGGTCTTGGGGTTGCGGCCAATGCGGGCGCTGCGTTCCTTCACATCGAAGGCGCCAAAGCCCACGAGCTGAACCTTATCGCCCTTCTCCAGCGCCTCAGTGATGGCGTCCAGCGCGGCGTTAATGGCCTTCTCACAATCCTTCTTGGACAGCTCAGACTTTTCTGCCACTGCCGCAACAAGCTCTGCTTTGTTCATAATAAACCTCCTAAAATTTGACGGGTGCTCCGCCTCTTTGGTATATAGAAATTTGCTTTGTATGGGATTCCGCGATAGCAAAGTCCTTACGATTTGAGTGGGTTTTACGCTTTTTCCTCCGCCTTGGCTTGCTGCCAAAGGCTGTCCTGCTCCTCCAGGGAGAGGTCAGGAAGGGCCAGTCCCGCCTCCGCGGCCAGCGCCTCCATGCGGCTGTAGCGGCGGATGAAACGATCACAGGAGCCGTTCAGGGCCGCCTCCGGGTCTATTTTCAGCAGACGCGCCAGATTCACCGCCGCGGCCAGCAAATCGCCCAGCTCCTCCTCCACGCCCTCGCCTGATGCAATGGCCTGATCCAGCTCGTCCAGCTCCTCAGAGAGCTTTTCCCGCGCGCCGTGCCAGTCCGGCCAGTCAAAGCCGTCCTTCCGGGCCTTGGACTGAATTTTTTCCGCACGCCAAAGGGCGGGCAGGGCGTCGGCAATACCGGCCATAGCGCCGGAAGTAGAGGCCTGATGCTTTTCCTGACGCTTTACATCGTCCCAGCTGGAAAGAGCCTCCTCCGCGTTCGCGGCCCGCTGCTCGCCGAACACATGGGGATGACGGCGTAGCAGCTTTTTGCAGGCCATAT
>JAJQHT010000264.1:0-3123 GCA_021199595.1 Oscillospiraceae bacterium | reverse complement strand
CTCCTCCTCCATCTCCGCATGGAACAGCACCTGCATTTGCAGATCGCCCAATTCCTCCTGGAGGTTTTCCATGTCCTGATGGTCGATGGCGGCTGCCGCTTCATATGCCTCCTCCAGCAGATTCCGGCGGATGCTCTCGTGGGTCTGCACTCTGTCCCAGGGACAGCCGCCCTCGCCCCGCAGAAGCGTCATGATGGTGCGATAATCCTGAATGTCGTATTTGTCCTTGTATTGAAAATTTACCATACTTTTACTCTCTCTGCAATAGTAAAACGCAAAAAACTTGATTTTTCAACGGTTTCCACAAATTATTTCAGTGAATATGAAGCCGCTTTGCAAGCTTTTCCCCCTTGGGGATAAGCTTCATATCCTCCATGGTGATGGCCCGCGTGGCAATAATCATAACCGCATATACCACCACGCCAGTCAGCACCGCCACAAGGAACGGCACCAGCACGTTGATAGGTCGGTTGATAATAACCGCATCCACGCCGCTCATCAGCCCGTGGAGCAGGGACCACACAGCCCATGCGGCCACGCCCATCACGCCAGCGCTCAAGCCCGCCCGGCCAAATATCCGTCCCATATTCATGGGCCGCTCCATATGCTTCGCGATGAACACCAGGTTTATCGACAGCATGACGATATAGCAGCATACCGTTCCGATAGGGCCGCCGTAGACGTTAATATTGGGGTTGCCAACCAGCACATAGGTGACAATCACCTTCACTACGCCGCCGCAGAGAATGGACATCAGGGGCAGCCGCTCATTGCCGTTGGCCGAAAGGATAGAGTTTGTCATGAGCGCCATAGTCATGAAATAGCAGGTGATGCCAAGCTCCACGAGCAACCCAACCCCCTGACTGGCTGTATCCGGGAAGAGCACCTGCATACAGGGCCATGCCAGCACAGCCATGCCCACAGCCATCGGCAGACACACCAGGGTACACATACGCAGCCCGTTCTCAGCTGTGTCGTGCGCGTCCTTTCTGTCTCCCCGCATACGGGCAGCGGATACAGCCGGCATAATACTGGCGCTGAAGGGTGTCACGAAGGCGGAGGGGACGTTATATATCGTCATGGCCTTACCGTAGGCTCCGTTGAGTACATAGGCGGCCTGGGCCGTATACCCGGCGGCGTTTTGCAGCTGATTGAGCGTGATAGCGGAGTCAGCCAGCTGGATAAGGCTCAGCACAGAGGATGAGATAGTGATGGGAATGCCAATGCGCAGCAAATCCCACAGCACCTTCCTGTTTGGCTCGGGAACATCCGTGGCCTCCGCCGTGGGCTTGACCCGGTATTTCCGATGGACTGCTATCTGCATATACAGCATGGCGGCCAGGGAGCTTACCGTGGTGCCAAGAATGGCGCCGGCGGCGCATATTGCCAGGCTCTTGCCCATTTTGTAAAGAATACCGGCGCAGGCAAGGCCGACCACCACCTTCACGGCGGTCTCGACAATCTGGGATATGGTAGAGGGTATCATATCCGAATGGCCCTGTGCATAGCCCCGGTAGGCCGCTGTTACGCACACCAGCACCACAGAGGGAGCCATGACGAAAATGCACTGGGCCGCTTCCACATCGCCCACCAGGGACGCCAGGCCTGTCGGGAACAGCATCATGATAAGCGTACTCACCGCACCAATCCCCAGGAAAGCGGCAAGGCCCATCTTGAAAATGCTATAGACCTGTCTGTCCTTGTCCAGGGCGTTCGCTTCGGAAATCATGCGGCTCATCGCTATGGGGATGCCAGCGGTGGAGATGGTCAAAAACACGCTGTAGACCCGATAGGTCAGCTCAAAGTGGTTATAGCCCTCATCGCCCAGGATGTTCCCCAGAGGGATCTTATAGATTGCGCCCAGTATCTTGACGATGATAATGCCAACAGTGTATATGGCTGCGCCATGCAGAAAGTTTTGGCCTTTTTTCTCAGACATAAACGCTCCTTCATTCAGTATGCGGTGCCGGTGGCTGGATAAACGAATATATGCCGGGACATCTTATAATAGACGCCCTTTTGGATGTATCTGTGACGTATCAATGGTTTAGGGCGGCTTGCGCCGCCCTAAGCTCAAGAGGCAAGGTGTATTTTATCAGGGATGACGGACCGTGTCAATATACTTTGTCAGATCCAGCATCTTATTGGAATAACCCCACTCGTTGTCGTACCAGGCAACAAGCTTCACGAAGGTGTCGTTCAGGGCGATGCCCGCCTTGGAGTCAAACACGCAGGTATGCGGCTCCGTGCGGAAGTCCTGAGACACGACCTCCTCGTCGCAGTAAAGAATCTGGTCGGCCATCGGGCCGTCCGCCGCAGCCTTCACAGCGGCGCAGATTTCCTCATAGGTGGCGGGCTTCGCCAGCTTGCAGGTCAGGTCTACCACGGACACATCCCCGCAGGGGACGCGCATGGCCATGCCGGTCAGCTTGCCCTTCAGCTCCGGGATGACCTTGCCCACGGCCTTAGCCGCGCCGGTGCTGGTGGGGATGATGTTGTCAAAGCAGCTGCGGGCCAGACGCCAGTTCTTCTTGTTGAAGTTATCAACAATGTTCTGGCTGGCCGTGGCCGCATGGATGGTGGTCATGAGGCCTTCCACGATGCCGAAGCTGTCGTTGATGACCTTCGCGAGCGGCGCCAGGCAGTTCGTGGTGCAGGAGGCGTTCGAGAGAACCTTGATGTCCGGGGTGAATTTTTCGTTGTTCACGCCCATAACGAACATGGGGGTATCGTCCTTAGACGGGCCGGACAGGACTACGACCTGCGCCCCCGCGTCCAGATGATCCTGAACAGACTCGGCGGTCAGGAACTTGCCGGTGCATTCCAGAACGTACTCCGCACCCAGCTTACCCCAGGGAAGCTCCGCCGGCTTGCGGCTGTTCAGCAGCGGAACACGCACGCCGTTTACGATGAGCGCACTCTCATCATAGGCCACCGTGCCGGGAAAACGCCCGTGTACCGTGTCGTATTTCAGAGAATGGGCCAGCTGCTCCGGGGTCTTATCCGGGGCGTTGACGCCCACGAACTCCACATCGCCCCGCTCGCACCCGGCGCGGAACACAAGACGCCCGATCCGTCCAAAGCCGTTAATGCCAATTTTAACCATGATGTTGCCCTCCATTT
>JAJQHT010000283.1 GCA_021199595.1 Oscillospiraceae bacterium | reverse complement strand
GGTGTCCCCCGCCCCGGCGCAGCCCGCGCCGCCCACCTGGTCGCCCTCCCGGAGCTTAATGCCCCGGACGCCGGCAGCCACGCGGCCCATGACCCGCACGTCGTTTTCGTCAAAGCAGATGGCGGCGCCGTTCGCGGTAGCCATGAGGATATTCTGCTTTCCGTCCGTCAGGCTGACGGAGATAAGCTCGTCCCCCTCGTCCAGGGTGATGGCCCGTATGCCGCTGGTACGGATGTTTTTCAGCTCCTCCAGCGCCACACGCTTGACCGTGCCATTCCGGGTGGCGAAGAAGATGTTCCCCTCCCCGCCTATCTGGCGCAGGTGGAGCATGGACTGCACCTTTTCCTCCGGCTCCAGAGCCACAAAGTTCACCAGCGGTACCCCTCTGGAGCTGCGCCCCGCCGTGGGTATCTGATAGCCCTTTTTCTTATATACCTTGCCGGTGGAGGTGAAAAACAGGATATAGTCGTGGCTGGACGCGGTGAACACGGTCTCCACATAGTCCTCGTCCCGCGTGGCCATGGCCTTCACGCCCTTGCCGCCCCGGTTCTGACTGTGATATTCCGCGGCGGGCAGACGCTTGATGTAGCCGTTGTGGGTCATGGTATAGACGCTCTCCTCCTCCGGGATGAGATCCTCGTCGTCTATCTCCTCTGCCATGTCCTGTATCTCCGTCATGCGGTCGTCGCCGTATTTGTCCCGGATGGCGGTCAGCTCCTCCTTTAAAAGGGCCTTCAGCTTTTCCGGATCCTCCAGCAGCTCCACGTACCAGGCAATTTTCTCCTGGAGACCGTCGTACTCCGCCTGGAGCTTCTCCCGGTTCAGGCCCTGGAGGGCAATGAGCCGCATATCGCATATAGCCTGGGCCTGAATTTCATCCAGCCCAAAGCGCTCCATCAGGTTTTCCTTGGCGTTGTCGTAGCTGCTGCGGATAATCCGGATGACCTCGTCGATGTTGTCCTGGGCAATCAGCAGCCCCTCCAACAGGTGCGCCCGCTCCCTGGCCTTTTTCAGGTCGTATTTCGTCCGGCGGGTGATAACCTCCTCCTGGAAGGTGAGGTATTCGTCCAAAATGTGCCGTAGGGACAGAATTTTCGGCTGAGACTGATTATCCACCAGAGCCAGCATATTGATGGAAAAGGTGGTCTGAAGCTGGGTCTGCTTTAAGAGGTTATTGAGCACCACCTGGGCGTTCGCGTCCCGCTTCAGCTCGATGACGATGCGCATACCGTTGCGGTCGCTCTCGTCGCGCATATCGGAGATGCCCTCCAGGCGCTTTTCCCGCACCTGGTCAGCGATGGCCGCCACAAGCGCCCGCTTGTTCACCTGGTAGGGAAGCTCCGTCACGATAATGCGGGTGCGGTGGTCGCGGCCATATTCCTCAAACTCTGTCCTGGCCCGCACGGTGATGCGCCCACGGCCTGTGGCATACGCCTGACGGATACCTGCCCGGCCCATAATAATGCCCTTGGTGGGAAAATCCGGCCCCTTAACGCACTGCATAAGGTCTTCCAGGGTGGCGTTTTCATTTTCCAGCACGCAGATGGCGGCGTTTATAACCTCTGTCAGGTTATGGGGCGGAATGTTCGTGGCCATGCCCACGGCGATGCCGGACGAGCCGTTCACCAGCAGGTTCGGGAACCGGCTCGGCAGAACGCGGGGTTCCTTTCTGGTCTCGTCAAAGTTGGGATCCCAATCCACCGTGTCCTTGTCGATGTCCCGGAGCATCTCGTCCGCCATTTTGGCCATGCGGGCCTCGGTATAACGATAGGCCGCCGGGGGGTCGCCGTCCACAGAACCGAAGTTGCCATGGCCGTCTATGAGCGGATAGCGCATGGAGAAATCCTGCGCCAGACGCACCAGGGCATCGTAAACGGAGGCATCACCGTGGGGGTGATACCGGCCCAGCACGTCGCCGACGGCGGTGGCGCACTTGCGGTAGGGCTTGTCGCGGGTCAGACCGTCCTCATACATGGCGTAGAGGATACGGCGGTGGACGGGCTTTAAGCCGTCCCGCACGTCCGGCAGGGCGCGGCCTACGATGACCGACATGGCGTAGTCTATATAGCTGGACTGCATCTCCTTGACAAGCTCGCTCTCCACGATGACCTGGTCAGGAAAGGCGATGTCCTCCGGCTTGTAATCTCTGTTATGTGCCATTTCTTACCCCACCTCCTTAAAAATCCAGATTGACCACGTAGCGGGCGTTTGTCTCGATCCACTGCTTCCGCGGCTCCACTTCCTCGCCCATGAGGATAGTGAATATCTCATCCGCCTTCACCGCATCCTCCAGGGTGATCCGGCGCAGGGTACGGGTCTCTGGGTTCATGGTGGTCTCCCACAACTCCTCCGGGTTCATTTCGCCCAAGCCTTTGAAACGGCTGATGTCCACTTTTACATTGGGGTTCCCACCCCGCAGCTCGGCGGAGATGGCATCCCGCTCCTCATCGGAGTAGGCGACCCGCTGAGTCTTGCCTCTCGTGAGCTTAAATAGCGGCGGCACGGCGGAATAAACATATCCGTTTTCGATGAGCGGCCGCATGAAGCGGAAAAAGAAGGTCAGCAGCAGCGTGCGGATATGGGAGCCGTCCACATCAGCATCCGCCATGATGATAATTTTATGATAGCGGAGCTTATCCATGTTAAACTCCGGCCCGATACCGGCCCCCAGGGCCACAATCATGGGATAGAGCTTGTCGTTTCCGTATATTTTGTCGGCCCGGGCCTTTTCCACGTTCAGCATCTTGCCCCACATGGAAAGCACCGCCTGGAACCGGCTATCCCGGCCCTGGTTTGCGGAGCCGGCAGCGGAGTCGCCCTCGACGATGTATATCTCGCACAGGGCCGGGTCGCGCTCGTTGCAGTCCTTCAGCTTGTCCGGCATCTGGCCGGATTCAAGACCTGTTTTCCGGCGGACGCTCTCTCTCGCCTTGCGAGCCGCCTCGCGGGCGCGGGAGGCCGTCATGGCCTTTTCCATCACCGCCTTGCCAACGGCGGGGTTTTCCTCCAGAAACTGATCCAGGGCGGCGGAAACCACCGTGTCCACCAGCGTCCTCATTTCGGAGTTTCCAAGCTTCGCCTTGGTCTGGCCCTCAAACTGTGGGTTTGTGAGCTTTACAGAGATAACGGCAGTCAGTCCCTCCCGCGTGTCCTCGCCGGAGAGAGACTCGTCTTCCTTTAGTATTTTCGCCTTGTGCCCATAGGCGTTCAGCGCGCGGGTCAAAGCGGTTTTGAAGCCGGTCTCGTGCATACCGCCCTCCGGGGTGTGGATGTTGTTGGCAAAGGAGACAATGGTCTCGTTATAGCTGTCGTTCCACTGCAATGCCACCTCTGCCGTTGCGTCCGAACGGTCGCCCTGAACGTATATGACCTTTTCGTGGATAGGGGTCTTGTTGCGGTTGATGAAGGTGACAAACTCCCGGATGCCCCCTTCATAGTACATCTCGTCAAAGGCCTCTTTTCCAGGCCGTTCGTCCTTGGTGGAAATACGCAGGCCCGCGTTCAGAAACGCCTGCTCCCGCATACGGACGTGCAGGGTCTCATAATCATAGACCGTGTCGTCAAACATCTCCGGATCCGGATGAAAGCGCACCACCGTGCCGGTATGGTCTGTGGTGCCGATGATATGCATATCCTCTGTCTTTTCTCCGCGGGAGAAGGCCATGTGATAGATGTTCCCGTTTTTGTGAACGTCCACCTCCAGCCAGTCGGACAAGGCGTTCACCACGGAGGCGCCCACGCCGTGCAGGCCGCCGGAGACCTTATAGCCGCCGGCGCCGAATTTTCCGCCGGCGTGAAGAACGGTGTAAACGACCTCCAGAGCGGGCTTTCCCGTCTGTTCCTGGATGTCTACGGGGATGCCGCGGCCATTGTCCGTGACCTTTATCACGTCCCCTTCTTCTATGACCACCTGGATATGATCGCAGTATCCGGCCAGCGCCTCGTCGATGGCGTTGTCCACGATCTCATAGACCAGATGATGCAGGCCGGAGGAGGAGGTGGAGCCGATATACATACCCGGACGCAGGCGCACAGCCTCCAATCCTTCCAATACCTGAATTTTTGACGCATCGTATTCCTGCGTTACTTTTTCGTTAAATTCTGCCATTGCTTTTCTCCTGGATGTTCAGCCGTCGGGCCAGTGTAGCCGCCGTCGGCTGCGTAAGTACGATGGTTTTGTCCGCGCAGACGACGAAGGAGCGGGGTATATCGTCCGCCGCGTTTTTGACGCTGCCAGCCTTTTCTGCCTGGCTTAAATATTTCCTGGTCAGATGCGACCAGGATGCGTTGTCCAAATCGAAGACCCCTACAATGCTTTTATCCTCTATGGCCAGATCTCCGCCAAGGTATAGATACATTTCTTCCTCACTTCTTTTATTTTATCCTTCCTCTCTCCACGGAAAACACCCTGCCCCCCGTTCGGCGGCTGATGTTTTCATCTTCGCAGCAGGTAATGAGCGTCTGTCCCCCGCCGATGCGGTTCAGGACGAACTCCTGCCGCGCTCCGTCCAGCTCAGATAATACGTCATCCAGCAATAAAACAGGATATTGTCCTGTTTCCGCTTTAAATATTTCCCTTTCCGCCAGCTTGATGCTCAAAGCCGCCGTTCTGGTTTGTCCCTGGGAGGCGAAGGAGCGGGCCGGCATACCATCAACGGAGATTTCGATGTCGTCCTTGTGTGCGCCGGTGAGACATTGCCCCGCCTCCAACTCTGCCTGGCGGTGGGCCTGCTGGTGAGACAGGATCTGTCGGTAAATTTCCTCCGCCGGGGCGCGCGGGTCTGAAACCGTGCTGACGGTCTTATAGGTCAGCGTCAGCGTCTCCCCCCCGCCGGAAAAATCTCGATGAATAGGGCCTGCGGCCTTGGCTAGTCTGTCCACAAAGGAGGCGCGGTAGCGTATCATCCGGGCGGAGCATTTTGCAAGGCCGTCGGAAAATTCGTCCAGCGTATCTAGAAGACTGGTCTTTTCCCGCCAGTCCTTCAAAATACGGGTCTTGTTTTCATAAAGACGATTAAAATCTGTCAGCAGTCCGCCGTATCCGGGGCGGAGCTGGCTGATGGCTGTGTCCATCAGCTTTCGCCGCGCGGCGGATCCGTCCTTGATGATATACAAGTCATCCGGGGAAAACAGCACCGCCGTCATGAGACCCGCCAGCGAGCCGGAGGTACGCCTGGATCCATTCACCGTTACCTGCCGCCGCTGACCGAAACGAAACAGCAGCTTTATCGTCTGGCTTCTTCCGCCGGAATCCACCTCTGCCAGAATGCTGGCCCAGTCGCAGCCCTTTCCTATCAGATCCCGGTCGAAACGGGTGCGGAAGCTGTGCGCCCCGGTAAGAAGATATACCGCCTCGAGAAGATTTGTCTTTCCCTGGGCGTTTTTGCCCCATATGACATTGACGCCCGGCCCAAATTCCACCGTCTCCTCGTCATAATTCCGAAACCCAGAGAGGGCGATTCTCTCTACCTTCATACCCCGGCTTTCAGCCGCACGGGAAGAATCATATAGGAGAAATTCTCCGTCCCGTCCGTGGGCACGATAACGCACGGGGAGGCGGCGTTATTGAAGCAAAGACGTATTTTGTCCGCCGGCGCCGCCCGCAGCGCGTCCAGAAGATAGGCGTTATTAAAGCCAATTTCCAGTCCGCCGCCCTGGCCCTGTACCGGGCATTGATCCTCGCCCCGGCCCACGCCGGTGGTGCAGAATATTTTTATGAGGTCGTCGCCCAGGATAAGGCGGAGAGGATGCTTTGTTTTTTCGTCTATGATAAGAGACACCCGGCTGACCGCCTTGACAAGCTCGTTTCTGTCTGCCTCCACCATGATAGAAAAGTCCGAGGGGATGCTCTTGCGATAGTTCAGAAACTCCCCTTCCAGTCTGCGCGTCACCAGAACTGTCTCTCCCATCGAGAAGGATATGTGCTTTGCGCCAACAGTGATTTCCACCGTCTCCTCCTCATCTCCGCACAGCTTTTCCACATCGGAAAGCGCCGTGCCCGGCACGATGAAGGAGCATTCCTCCGCCTCCTGGGAGGAGAGCACCTCCCGCCGAAGAGCCAGGCGGAACCCGTCCACCGCCACCATGGTAAGCTCACCGGATTTTATCTCCATCAGTGCGCCGGTATAGACCGGGCGGCTTTCATTGGTGCTGACGGAAAAGATGGTCTGACGTATCATTTTGCTTAGCAGCCCCTGGCCCACGGAGACGGCGTTTTCCTTGTTCACAGAGGGAAGCTCCGGGTATTCCTCGCTGTCCGTTCCCATGATGGAGAAATCCGCTGCCCCGCAGGTGATGCGGGTGTTGAGATTTTCCCCGGTTGTGATGGTCACGATGTCGTCTGGCAGGCTGCGGACGATTTCTCCGAAAATTTTCGCGCCCAGTATGATAGAGCCAGGCTCTGCCACGTCCGCGGGAATAGAGGTGTATATTCCCTTTTTTAGGTCATAGCCCGTCAGCTTTACGTCCTGTCCCGCCTGAATGAGAATGCCCTCCAGGGCCGGGATAGGGCTTTTTGACGCAGTGCAGCGGGATGCGGTGGTAACAGCTGCCTGGAGCAGATATTTTTCACAGGAAAATTTCATATGTCCTCCTTCTCAGAGAGATAAATAGCTTATATTTTAGTAGTCGTAGTAGAGACAGTGGATTCTGTGGAAAACCCATGAAAGGTCTTGAAAAACAAGAATTTTTGATGTTCAAGTCAATGTTGAAAAGTTTTCAGGTTTTGAACATCTTTCAAATCGCGGAGAATTTTCCACATTTTTCAACCGAACGCGTTTCCACGATCCACAGAAAATTGTGGAAAATTATTGACCCCGGGAGTTGAGGTTTGCGGAAATCTCCCGCACGGAGCTGGCGGTGTCCGGGTCGGATTTTATGAGTTCTTCTACCTTACGGATGGAGGAAAGGACCGTGGAGTGATTTCTGTGGTCGAACAGCTCGCCAATATCCACAAGGGAGAGATTTGTCAGGTTGCGGATAAGATACATGGCCACCTGGCGGGCCATGGCGGTATTTTTCGACCGGCGCTGACCGCGGATGTCCGTTTCTTCGATGCCGTAGAATCGGGCGGTCTCCGCAATGATAGCGTCCGGGGTCGGAATATAGAGACCCGTGCGTATCACGTCCTTGATGGCCCGCTTCACGCTGGTGATGCTGATGGAGTCGTCCATAATGTCCCGATAGGCGGTCAGCCGGTGAACCACGCCCTCAATCTGACGGATG
>JAJQHT010000145.1 GCA_021199595.1 Oscillospiraceae bacterium | reverse complement strand
CATAATACCCCCCGGGGCCTGCTTTTTCGGGCAGGCCCTGGGGGGTATTGTTGTATTATCACGTATTGAAGAAGCTGTCGAAGTAGTCGTCGCGGCCGTTGCGGGAGTGGGGGTGGCTGGTGTAGTCATCTTCGTCGTCGTAATCGTCGGCGTCCTGGTAATCGTCGTCGTAGTCGTCATAGTCGTCGCGGCGGGCGTGGGGGTGGTCGTCGAAGTAGCCGATGCTGGGCTCCTGAGGCTTGCCGTCGGGTATATCGAGCCACTCGGTCTCCCATTCGGCCTGGGCGATGGCGCGCTCGCGCTTGGCGCGGCGGACGCTGCGGAGGTGGCGGCGGCGCTGGATGCGATAGAACACCACGAGAAGGATGTAGGCAACGAGGAGAATGATGAGGATAGTGATGATGCGGCGCACGGCAGGCTCCTGGAACATACTCTTGACCTGGGTGCGGAGGTAGTTTATCTGGCTCATCTCGACGGAGTTTGTGGCGACGAGGGTGGAGGTGCCGTAGACCTCGCCGTCGAGGACGACGGAGACCTCGCCGACAACATCGCCGGCGTTCACGGGGGCTTCGAGGCCGGACGCGCCTTCCTGCTCATAGTAGAGCGTGACGCGGTATTCGAGGCTCGAGGTGTCGTAGTCGCTGGGGAGGAGGGCGGTGACAGAGCTAGACGCTCTCACGCCGGTGTAGTCGGTGGTGCCCATCTCGACCGGGATGTTCGCGATGAGGGTGTCCGTCGAGCTGAGGAGCTGAACATAGCTGTAGTTCGAGAAGACCCAGTCATACAGGGCGAGGGTGTCCGTATACTGGCTGCCGGAGGAGGTGGAGCCCATGACCACGCAGATGACGTTCATGTCGTTATAGTCCGCGGCGGACACGAGGCAGTAGCCGGCGTTTGTGAAGTAGCCGGTCTTGATGCCGTAGGCGTAGGCGTAATAGTAGTCGCTGGTGGAGATGAGAAGCTGGTTTGTGTTCGTGAGATAACGGGCGTCCGCCATGTTGGTGGCGCCGACGGTATAGCTCGCCGCGCCGCAGACGGTGAGGAACAGCGCGTGGGTGATGGCCTCCTGGGCGATGAGGGCGAAGTCCTCCGCCGTGGTGTAGTGGTCAGAGGCCTCCAGGCCGTTGGCGTTGGAGAAATGGGTGCCGGTGCAGCCAAGCTCCTCCGCGCGCTCGTTCATCAGGGCGACGAAGTCGGTGATGGAGCCGCTCACGTATTCCGCGAGGATGTTGCACGCCTCATTCGCGGACTGGAGCATGGCGCAGTAGAGCAAATCCTCCACCGAGAGGATCTCGCCCGGCTCGATGGTGGGGTTTGCGTTGGAGCTGTCGGTGTCCATGTTGTACTGGCAGTCCTGATAGGCGGTGACCTCGTCGGTCAGGGAAATATCCCCGGCCTCGATGGCCTCCACCACGAGCAGCGCCGTCATCATCTTCGTGGTGCTGGCGGGCTGGACGGTGACGGAGCCGTTTTTCTCATAGAGAATGTCTCCGGGGTCGGCGTTCATCAGAACGGCGGCGGTGGCGGAGATGCTTGGGTCGTCCACCGCGCCGGCGGAAACCGGGAAAAGACCCAGGGCCAGCACGAGGATAAGTATTAGGGGCAATATCTTGAATTTTTTCATGTCATTCTCCGGGAAAATATGATATGATGGGGGAAGGAGCGCAGACTCCTCCTTCTTGTTGGTACCATTATAAGAAAAAAACGCGGGAAAAGCAACTGTTGATTTATGAAATCTTTCTCGAACGGGCTGGAATACACAAACTTTGTATAAAATTAAAATATTTTTGTATATGTCATAAGAGGAATTGGAACGGAAGGGAGCTGGACACATGAAAATATTGGTCGTGGACGACGAGGAGCTGCTGGTGAAGGGGATAAAATTCAACCTCGAAAACGACGGCTATCAGGTCGATGCGTGCTATGACGGCGAGACGGCGGTGGAGATGGCCCGCACGGGGGAGTACGGGCTGATTCTGCTCGACCTGATGATGCCGAAGCTGGACGGGCTTTCCGCCTGCATGATGATACGGGAGTTTTCCGCCGTGCCCATCATTATGCTCACGGCGAAGAGCGAGGACACGGACAAGCTCATTGGCTTTGAATACGGCGCGGACGATTACATCACGAAGCCCTTCAATATTCTGGAGCTGAAGGCCCGCGTGCGGGCGCTTCTGCGGCGGACGACGCCCCAGCCAGGCGCGGCGGCCAGCGCCGGACGCATCACGCGCGGCCCTGTCACCATCGACACGGAGCGCCGCTCGGCGGAGGTGGACGGCCGGAGCGTGGAGCTGACGGTCAAGGAATTTGACCTTGTGGAGCTTCTCATGCGCACGCCGGGGAAGGTATACTCCCGCGAGAATCTGCTCGATTTGATATGGGGCTACGACTACCAGGGCGACATCCGCACCGTGGACGTACACATCCGCCGCCTGCGGGAGAAGCTTGAACGGAATCCGGCCAAGCCGGAGTGCATCATTACCAAGTGGGGCGTGGGTTACTATTTCAAAGAGGACAAATAAAAAACAGAATACGCGCCGGCAGCGGGATTTGAAAAAGCAGCAGAAGGCACAGCAAAAGCAGCAGCGGGCGCTGGCAAAGCAGCAGAAGGTGCAGGAAAAACTGCAAAAAGAGCAGGAAAAGCTGCAAAAAAAGGCCCGGAAGCTGGAGCGCAGACAGCGGAAAAAGGATCGCAAACAGCAGAAGCGGGAGCGGAAGCTTGCCCGGAAGCAGCGCAAACAGGAAAAGCGCAAACGCCGGGGCACCACTGTTCGCTTTAAGATTGCGACCACCTTTACGCTGTTCACCGCCGCGCTTCTGATACTGCTGAACGTCTATCCCATCATCGTCAGCCGGGACACGGTCATCACCACGAAGCAGAGCGCCATGCAGTCCCAGGGGTCGGTCATTTCAAGCTCGCTTTCCGCGCTGGAGGTGCTGACGGGCGAGTCCGTGGCGCAGGTCATGGAGCTTCTCGATGTGACGCCCGTGACGCGCATGATCATCACCGACCAGAGCGGGCTTATCCTCTATGACACCTCGGAGGACGACACCACCGGGCGCTATGCGCTGCTGAGCGAGGTGGCGGACGCCCTGAGCGGGTATACGGTATTCTACTGCGCCTATTCCGGGGGCGTGTTCATCAGCCGCTCGGCGACGCCGGTCTCCTCCGGCGGCACCATCGTCGGGGCTGTGTATCTCTATGAATATGACAGCGAGCAGGGCGAGATCATTGTGGGATTGCAGCGGAACCTGCGGAATATGTCCGTCCTGTTCGGCGGCGCGGGCCTTGTTATCATCACGATTCTTTCCAGCACGCTGACCCGGCGCATCAAGCGCCTTTCCAAGGCCATGAACTTCGTCCGGGCTGGCGATTACGCCTATCGTATCTCCGTGCAGGGAAACGACGAGCTGGCCGTGCTGTCGGAGGAGTTTAACATCCTCACCGGGCGGCTGGAGAGCACGGAGGAGATTCGCCGCCGGTTCGTGTCCGACGCCTCGCATGAGCTGCGCACGCCGCTTGCGGCCATCCGGCTGCTGTCGGACAGCATCATCCAGGCGGAGAACATGGACATGGACACCGTCCGGGAGTTTGCCCAGGACATCGGCAGCGAGGCAGACCGCCTCCAGCGGACGACGGAAAAGCTCATGAGCCTTACAAAGCTCGACGCCGGCGTGACCCAGCTCCAGCAGGAGCCGGTGGACATGAAGCTCGTCGCGCGGCGGACGCTGCATCTGCTGGAGCCGCTCGCGGCAAAGCAGCAGATTTCGCTGCGGACGCGCCTTTCCGACGACTGTATCGTGAAGGCGTCGGCGGACGATTTGTATCAGATCATCTTTAACCTTGTGGAAAACGCCATCAAGTATAACACGCAAAACGGCGTCGTAACGCTGTCGCTTCGCAGGGAGCGGGCAACGGTGGTTCTGACCGTGGAGGACACCGGCATCGGCATCCCGGAGGAGGACCAGGGCCATATCTTCGAGCGGTTCTACCGCGTGGATAAGGCGCGCTCCCGCGCCTCGGGCGGCAGCGGCCTGGGCCTTTCCATCGTCCATGACGCAGTCGTCGCAAACGGCCGAGAGATAGAGGTCGCCCGCCGGGAGGAGGGCGGCACCTGCTTTACCGTCACGTTCCCGCTGTGCCCCAAGAAGGAGAGACGGCCATGAAAAAACGCTTTTTCATCGCGGTGCTGCTCGTGCTGCTGTTGCTGGCGGCGGCGTATGTGCTGCTGGCAAGCGGCGTGCTGCCGGTGGAGCTGCCGTTCGAGCTGCCGTTTGAGATTTCCCTGGAGCTTCCGGAAATTTCCATAGAGCTTCCGTTTGAGCTTCCGTTCGACCTGCCGTTTCTCGCGCAGGAGGAGGAGACGGAGGTCGGGGAGACCGTTATTATATACCGCGTCGCGTCCGAGGACGCGGCGGACGGCGGCGACCTTATCTGCGAGGAGACCTGCCCTAAGCCGGAGGGGGATTCCCTTATCGACGGGGTGCTCGCGCTGTTCGCCGCTGAGAGCGGGGAGAACGGCATGGCCTGCGCCCTGCCGGACGGCGTGACCATAGAGGGCTGGTCGCAGGAGAAGGCCGTCGTCACGCTGACGTTTTCGGAGAGCTTTCTTGCCCTGACGGACATGGAGCAGACCGTCACCGCGTTCTGCGCGGCGCTGACGCTGTGCGCGCTGGACGATGTGGAATCTGTCACCGTCGCCGCCGGGGGGCAGACCGTCTTTTCCGGCCTCATGCCGGAGGACGCGCTCCTGCGCGACACGGACACCGACCCGTATGTTCGCCAGCTGCGGCTGTATTTTGCCGACGCGGACGGGCGGTATCTCATCAGCGAATACCACAGCCTGACGCTGGACGAGGACACCTCCCCGGAGCGGTACGTCATTGAGGAGCTGCTGCGCGGGCCGAATAACGGCGAGCTTCAGCAGGCCATCCCAGAGGGAACGGAGCTTATCTCCTGCGAGACGACGGACGGGGTTTGCGCTGTGAACCTGTCCGAAGAATTTTATGTTAACCGACCGGATACCGCCGCCGGGGAGCGGCTCGCGGTGTATTCCATTGTGAACTCCCTTACCTCGCTTTCCCAGGTGGACAGCGTGGTCATCCTGGTGGAGGGGGAGACGCTGGAAAGTTATGTTTACCTCTCTCTCGCGGACGATTTCACGAAATACGACGAGGTCATCGGCCCCGTGTCCGAGAGTCAGGGGGAGATCGACGCGGATTTGTATCTGGCCCTGCCGGGGCTGGAGGACGTGGCGGCGCTGCCGTTTCGGGGCAATCTCTCGGATTATCAGTCCCGGGCGGAGGCGGTTTTGCAGGCGCTGCTGGCCGCGGCGGAGCCGGGCTATCCGTCGCTGTTTTCCGGCAGCGGCACGGTGACGGATCTGACCGTATCAAACGGCGCGTGTACGGTGTCGCTTTCGCAGAGCTTTTTTGCCTCCCTGTCGGAGGACGCCCGCGCCGCCGCCATCCGCTCCATCGCCGCGACGCTCTGCGCCCTGGACGAGATAAACGCCGTCCTGTTTACCATCGGCGGCGGCGAAGCCATCTTCGACGGCACCGACTGGTCAGGCCCCTGGACAGCCGAGACGCTGGGCTGACGGGCCGGAAAAGCCGGAAAAACGTGCAAATTTGGGGCGGAAAACCTGGAAAAATGTGCAAAATTCGGGTTTAAAAGCCGGAAAAGTGTGCAAAAATCGGTTCAAAAAGCTGGAAAAACGTGCTATACTGGATGATCAGGAGGTGAGGGCGTATGAGGCGAAACGCTGTGCAGGATTTGCTGCGCTGGAAGGCCAGCGACGAGCGAAAGCCCCTGGTGCTCAAGGGGGCGCGGCAGACCGGCAAAACCTGGCTTATGAAGGAGTTCGGACGGGCGTATTATGAAGGCTGCGTCTACTTCAACTTCGACGAGGAGGACGAGCTGAAATCCATCTTCCAGTCCAACAAAAATCCCCGGCGCATCATTGAGCTGCTGTCCCTCATCGCCGGGCAGAGGATTGTTCCCGGGCAGACGCTTATCATTTTTGACGAGATACAGGAGTGCCCGGAGGCGCTCAACGCGCTGAAATATTTCCGGGAAAACGCAAACGACTATCATGTGATAGCGGCGGGCAGCCTGCTGGGGACGCTGCTGGCCCAGCCGAAGTCCTATCCGGTGGGCATGGTCAATCTTCTGAACCTGTACCCCATGACGTTCGATGAGTTCCTGGACGCGGTTGACCCGGCGCTGTTCGCGTATTATGACAGCATCGAAAAAAAACAGCCGATAGAGGAGCTGTTTCACCATCGGCTGCTGGATGCATACACCTATTATCTCATCATCGGGGGGATGCCGGAGTGCGTCGGCTCCTGGGTACGGTACCACGACCCCGCGCGGATTGCGCAGATACAGGGGGAGCTGGTGGAGGTCTATGAAAATGACTTCTCCAAGCACAACGGAAGGGTCAACAGCGGGCGTATCCTGATGGTTTTTCGCAGCATTGTGTCCCAGCTGGCAAAGCCCAACGAGAAGTTTGTATACGGCGCCGTCCGGGAGGGAGGCCGCGCACGGGATTTTGAGGAGGCAATCGAATGGCTTGTCTCCGCCGGAATGCTCAACCGAGTCTACAACGTCTCGAAGCTGGAGCATCCCCTTGCCGCCTTTGACAAGCTGGAGCAGTTCAAGCTCTTTCTGTTCGACACCGGCCTTCTCAAGCATATGGCGGGCCTCGACAACAGCGCTATTCTCCTGAAGTCCGACTATCAGTTCAAGGGGCCGCTGACGGAAAATTATGTCCTCCAGCAGCTGCGGGGCCAGTTTGAGATTGCGCCCCGGTATTATGCCGGCAAGGGCCGGGAGATAGATTTTGTCCTCCAGCACGGCACGGAGATTATCCCTGTGGAGGTCAAGGGTGGCGAGGATAAATCGGCCCCGTCCTTCAAGCGGTATATTGCGGAGAGCAATCCCCAATATGCCATCCGCTTTTCCCGCCGGGGCTACCGGCAGGACGGACGGATACTGAATCTCCCGCTGTATCTCGCGGGGAAAACCAAGGAGTTTCTATAGGAACCTGTATTCACGGACGGCATTGTCCGCCGGTGAATGCAGGTTGAAAAAAGGAGGAATAGTATCATGTCTCGTGTGGAGGCGATTCGGGGGCGGTTGGGGCTGCCTTTGCTGCTGACTGACCCGGTCAGCGTGCGGTATGCTTCGGGGTTCGCGTTTACGGACGGGGCCGTGCTTATCGGGCCGGAGCGGGCCTGGCTTATCACGGATTCCCGCTATGCGGAGGCGGCGGCGCAGGCCGGGACGGATATGGAGATTCTGGTCACCGGCGCGGGCCGGACGGTGAACGCCATCGTT
>JAJQHT010000313.1 GCA_021199595.1 Oscillospiraceae bacterium | reverse complement strand
CACATGGAAATTACTCCTTTCTGTTGGGGGAATTATCCAGAGCGGCCGAGACGAAGCCCACGAACAGAGGGTGTGCGCGGTTGGGGCGGCTCTTAAATTCCGGGTGATACTGCACGCCGACAAAGAAGGGATGGTCGGCGATTTCGATAGTCTCCACCAATCGATCGTCCGGGGACTGGCCGCTGATAACAAGGCCCGCTTCCTCCAAACGCTGGCGGTAGTCGTTGTTGAATTCGTATCTGTGCCGGTGGCGTTCTGAAATCTCCAGCGTGCCATAGCATTTTTCCATCATGGTGCCGGGCTTGATATGGCAGGGATAGGCTCCCAAGCGGAGCGTGCCGCCCTTGTCTATCTCGTCGTTCTGGCCGGGCATGAAGTCGATGACCCGGAAGGGTGCGTATTCGTCGAACTCGCGGGAGTTGGCCCCCTCCATGCCGGCTACATGGCGGGCAAATTCTATCACCGCGATCTGCATACCGAGGCACAGGCCCAGGTAGGGAACCTTATGCTCCCTGGCGTACTGGGCGGCCAGGATTTTCCCCTCAATGCCCCGGTTGCCGAAGCCGCCGGGGACGAGGATGCCGTCCACATCGGCAAACAGGCTGTCTACCGTTTCCGGGGTGACGGTTTCAGAGTCTATCCAGTGGATGTCTATGCTGGTACCCTTGGTGTAGCCCGCGTGCTTCAGCGCCTCGGACACGGAGAGATAGGCGTCGTGAAGCTGGACATATTTCCCCACCAGGGCGATAGACACGGTGTGGGACAGGCTGTGGATGCTGTCCACCATGGCCTGCCACTCGCTCAAATCCGGGGCCTTTGTCCAGATGCCCAGCTCCCGGCACACAATGCCGGAAAAATCGCTGCGCTCCAGCATAAGGGGGGCCTCGTACAGCACGGGGATGGTGAGATTTTCAATGACACACTCCGGCTTTACGTTGCAGAACATGGCGATTTTGCGGAAAATGCCGTCGTCCTGAATGGGTACGTCGCTGCGAAGGACGATGATGTCCGGGGCAATGCCCATGCCCTGAAGCTCCTTAACGGAGTGCTGGGTGGGCTTCGTCTTGTGTTCGTCGCTGCCGTGGAGGAAGGGAACCAGGGTGACGTGGATGAACAGGGCGTTGTGAGGCCCTACCTCGTGGCCCACCTGGCGGATGGCTTCCAAAAAGGGCTGGCTCTCGATGTCGCCGGTGGTGCCGCCGATTTCCGTGATGACCACGTCGGCGTTGGTCTTTTTGCCCACGTTATATATAAAGGCTTTGATCTCGTTGGTGATGTGAGGGATGATCTGCACGGTGCTGCCCAGATACTCCCCCCGGCGCTCCTTGTTCAGCACGTTCCAATATACCTTGCCGGTGGTAAGATTTGAGTATTTGTTCAAATCCTCGTCGATGAAGCGCTCGTAGTGTCCCAGGTCAAGGTCGGTCTCTGCGCCGTCCTCGGTAACATAGACCTCCCCATGCTGATAGGGACTCATGGTGCCGGGGTCTACGTTTATGTAAGGATCCAGCTTTTGAGCAGCGACCTTCAGGCCCCGGGATTTCAAAAGCCGTCCCAGGGACGCGGCAGTGATGCCCTTGCCCAGGCCGGAAACAACGCCGCCGGTCACGAAAATATACTTTGTCATGCTTTGAACCTCAATCTTTCTCCGTTTGTCTGCCAGGGGAGGGAATAAAACCCAGCGGTTTGGCACGAAAAAAGCCCCTGGGCGATGGAACCTCCATGCTCAAGGTCTGATTTTGTATGTGGTTGTCTTAGGTGTTGTGTCTGCCAGAACCCGTAGCACCAAACCTTGCGCTCTTATTATAAAGGATTCTTGCGCCCATTTCAAGCCACCAGAGTGAAAAACAGCACATTCCCCAGTGTGAGACCCCTTCGGTGGATGAGATATGTGAAATTTTGAAAAACATAATAAGGTTTCCTTATGTTTATGGCGGCAGAGTGCCATGATGAAAACGGCCCCGCGGTTTTTCGCCGCAGGGCCTGTCCTGTTTTTTTGATGGCTTATCGTCCGTGGAATTTTACTCCTCATCCTCCGTGTCAGAGATAAGGCCGTAGCCACCGTTTTTGCGCTTATAGACGACGGCGAAGGCGTCATCCTCCTGCTCGTTGCGGAAGGCGAAGAACTCATGGCCCAGCAAATCCATTTGGAGAATAGCCTCCTCCGGGGACATGGGCTTCATGGAGAACCGCTTGGTGCGGATGATGGGGTATTCCGTCTCGTCCTGGTCGTCTGCCGGGGCGGGAACGGCTGCGGTGCGCTCAAAAGCGCCGTCCCGCAGGCGCTTGGACAGACGGGTCTTGTTTTTCCGCACCTGCCGCTCGATGGCGGCCACGGCAGAGTCGATGGAGGCGAACATATCGCTTGTCGTCTCGCTGACGCGGTAGTACATCCCGTTATTGCGAAGTGTGACCTTGGCTAGATAACGGCCCCGCTCTTCGCTGAAGGTGACGGACGCTTCGCTCTCCGTGCGGAACAGACGGTCAATCTTGCCGATTTTCTTTTCCGCATAGGCTTTCAGCTCGTCAGACACCTCGTATTTCTTGCTGGTAAATGTAAAAGTCATGGCAGTACCTCCTCTGTGAAAAGTATATCACACTTTTATGGTTCCGACAAGCCTATTTGGTTGATTTTTCTAAATCATTATCGTTTTCGCAAAATTAAAAGGACAATGGCGGCCAATATGACCCCGAATGTGGCCCCGGACAGGTCAATCATCACGTCCCGGAAGGCCGCGCCCCGGCCCTCCGAAAAGAGCTGGATGGTCTCGTCGATGGAGGCTACGGCGAAGCACATAACCTCCGGCCACCAGAAGCGGGGCTTTCCGTTTGGCTTTGACAGGAGCAGACACATGAGAACGCCCAGAATCATATATTCCGTGAAGTGAGCGGCCTTCCGCACCAAATAGGAAGCGGATTGAGACAGAATATGTTCGTCCAGCCAGGTGATGCCTTTATGAAACAAGGCCTGTAGCCTCGGTTCTGTGATGCCGTCCGCTATTCTGGTCAGGGACGCCTGTATGCGCCCGCTTTGCAGAACGCTTAGTACTGGCTCTAAAAGAGACTGCACCCAGCCGCTCTCCTCGCTGGAGATGTCCGCCGGGAGCATGGAGTTGCCCCAGATGAACAGGATCATCAATCCCATTAATACGATAACGATTCGTTTTGCTGTCTTTCCCATGTCCTTATTTTCCGCCAAAATGAGGTTTTTGTCAATATCCCTATTGACATTCTGGTACGACGTGGTAAAATGTTTACAATTCAATAGCCTTATCAAGAGTGGCGGAGGGACCGGCCCTGTGAAGCCCGGCAACCTGTGCATCTGTGCGCAAGGTGCCAAATCCGGCGGTATAAATCGAAAGATAAGGAACACATCTCTGTTCTGTGCCTGCCGGTTTCCTGGCGGCGCTTTTTTTATGGCTTTTATCAATAATATCTGCGTGTAAAGCGCGAAGGAAAAAGGAGCTAGACAAATAATGGGACACTACTTATTCACCTCTGAATCCGTTACGGAGGGGCATCCTGACAAGGTTTGCGACCAAATATCGGACGCCGTGCTGGACGCCATCATGGCCCAGGATCCGCAAGGTCATGTGGCCTGCGAATGTACTGCCACCACCGGCGTTATATACGTCATGGGCGAGATTAGCACCAGCTGCTATGTGGACATCCCCAAGATTGCAAGGGACGTCCTGCGGGACATCGGTTATGACCGGGCCAAATACGGCATGGATGCGGAAACCTGCGCCGTGTTAACAGCCATCGACGAGCAGTCTCCGGATATTGCCATGGGCGTGAATAAAAGCCTGGAGCAAAAAGAAGGTGGCACGGATGCGGAGCTGGAGACCGGCGCGGGCGACCAGGGCATGATGTTCGGCTATGCCTGCGACGAGACCCCGGAGCTTATGCCTCTGCCCATCAGTCTGGCGCAGAAAATGGCCCGGCGGCTGGCCCTGGTGCGGAAGGACGGCACTCTGCCCTATCTTCGTCCGGACGGAAAGACCCAGGTCACGGTGGAATATGACGAGAACAACCGGCCTGTGAAGGTGGAGACCGTGGTGGTATCCACTCAGCACGCCCCGGAGGTCTCTCTGGAGCAGATACGGGAGGACGTCATCAAATATGTGGTGGAGCCTATCATCCCTGCGGATCTGAACAAGGGAGACATCAAATACTTTGTGAACCCCACAGGCCGCTTTGTCGTGGGCGGGCCTCAGGGAGATTCCGGCCTGACCGGCCGGAAAATCATTGTGGACACCTACGGTGGCAGCGCACCCCACGGCGGCGGTGCATTCTCCGGCAAGGATCCCACCAAGGTTGACCGCAGCGCGGCCTATGCCGCCCGCTGGGTCGCGAAGAACATTGTAGCCGCCGGCCTTGCCCGCCGCTGCCAGGTGCAGCTTGCCTATGCCATCGGCGTGGCCACGCCTGTGTCCATCAATGTCACCACCTTCGGCACCGGCGCGGTGTCCGACGATGCGCTGCAAAAGGCAGTGAGCCAGGTGTTCGACCTGCGTCCGGCGGCGATTATCCGGGATTTGGATTTGCGCAAGCCCATCTATCGCAAGCTCGCGGCTTACGGCCACATGGGCCGGGAGGATCTTGGCGTTCGCTGGGAGGAAACGGATAAGGTAGAGGCGCTCAAGGCCGCGGTGAAGGCCCAGGCGTGAGCTGTCACAAGTTTATTCGGAAAGGCGGAGTGATATGAGTACCATTCGAGACATACAGCTTGCCCCCTCGGGTGAGCGAAAAATTGCCTGGGTGGCCCGGAATATGCCCCTTTGCAGTGCCATTGCGGAGGATTTCCAGCGGGACAAGCCATTTGCAGGGCTGAAGGTGGCCCTGTCTGTCCATTTAGAGGCAAAAACCGCTTATTTATGCCGGGTGCTGGCCCAGGGCGGCGCGGAAATGCACATTACCGGCTCGAACCCTCTGTCCACGCAGGACGACGTTGCCGCGGCCCTTGCAGCTGGAGGGTTGGAAGTCCATGCCGTCCATGGCTGCACGGCGGAGGAGTACGACGCAAACATCGACAAGGTTCTGGCCGTCGGGCCGAACATCATCATCGACGATGGGGGAGATCTGGTTCATCGCATCCACGAGAAGTTCCCTGAGCTGCTCCCTGGCGTGATCGGCTCCTGTGAGGAGACCACCACCGGCATCATCCGCCTGAAGCAGATGGCTAAGGCCGGGACGCTGCGGTTTCCAGCCGTCATGGTGAACGAAGCGGACTGCAAGCACCTGTTCGATAACCGCTATGGAACCGGCCAGTCCGTCTGGGACGGCATTATGCGTACCACAAACCTAATTGTGGCCGGGAAGGACGTGGTGGTGGCCGGGTACGGCTGGTGCGGCAAGGGCGTGGCCATGCGGGCCAACGGCCTAGGGGCCAGAGTCATCGTGACGGAGACCGATCCCATCCGGGCCATCGAGGCGGTGATGGACGGCTATCGTGTCATGCCCATGGCCCAGGCCGCCGAGCTGGGAGATATTTTCTGCACCGTCACCGGGGACTGCAAGGTCATCGGACGGGAGCATTTCCCCCTGCTGAAGGACGGCGCTATTCTCACCAATGCCGGTCACTTCAACGTAGAGGTGGACATGGAGGCGCTGGAGGCTTACGCCACAGATAAATATGAGGCCCGCCAGAACATTACCGGCTACCGCCTGCCCAATGGCCGGACGGTGTTTGTTATTGCGGAGGGGCGGCTCGTGAACCTGGCCTCCGGGGATGGGCATCCGGCGGAAATCATGGACATGAGCTTCGCCATCCAGGCCCTGAGCGCCCGCTACCTGGCCGACAACCGCGGCAGGCTGTCCCCCGGCGTGGTACCCGTTCCCCGGGAGATAGACCTGGAGGTAGCCAGCAAAAAGCTCGCCACTCTGGGCGTTGAGATAGACACCCTGACCGACGAGCAGCGGGAATATATCGGGACGTAAACAAAGGAAGCACAGGCTCAGGTCAGCGAACCTGCCATTTATAATTATACTACAGGGGTACCGTCAAAATGGTCGTTTTGACAGTACCCCTGTAGCTTGGAATTGGTATTCAATATGGCTGATGAACCCTCAGGGCATTGCCACCAGGCCCACCTTTTTGCGCACCTTCCGCAGGGTCTTATTCGCTACGTAGGAGGCCTTTTCCGCGCCGGTGCGGCAGAGATCTTCCAGATAGGCCTTGTCCTTGATGAGCCGCTGGGATTCCTCCCGGATGGGGCGGAGGGTCTCCACCACGGCCTCACCCACGGCGGCTTTGAAATCGCCGTAGCCATGGCCCGCAAATTCAGCGGTTATCTGGTTGTAGTCTCTGTCGGTGCAGGAGGCGTATATCTGCATCAGATTTGCCACGCCGGGCTTGTTTTCCGGGTCGTAGTGGACGCAGTTTTCACCGGTGTCGCTGTCCGTGACGGCGCGCTTGAATTTCCGCATAATATCCGCAGGGTCGTCCATCAGGCACACACGCCCGTTGCCGGTCTTGTCGGACTTGGACATTTTTTTCGTCGGCTCCAGCAAATCCATCACCCTGGCCCCTACCTTGGGAATGTAAGGCTCCGGGATTTTGAACACATCTCCATAAATGCCGTTGAAGCGGTGGGCAACGTCCCGGGTCAGCTCAACGTGCTGCTTCTGGTCGCCGCCCACGGGGACATAGTCCGGCTGATAGAGGAGAATGTCCGCCGCCATCAGGGCGGGATAGGTGAACAGACCGCCGTTGACGTTATCCGCGTTTCTGGCGGATTTCTCTTTAAACTGGGTCATGCGGGACAGCTCCCCGAACATGGTGTAGCAGTTGAGAATCCAGCCCAGCTCCGCGTGGGCGGGGACGTGGGACTGAATGAACAGGGTGGTCTTGTCTGGGTCAAGGCCGCAGGCCACATATTGAGCCATCTGCTCCAGCGTGCGCCGCCGCAGGTCGGCGGGAACCTGCCGGGAGGTCAGGGAGTGGAGGTCGGCCATGAAGTAGTAGCAGTCAAACTGCTCCGCCCGTTCCGCCCAGGTTTTGATGGCTCCCAGATAGGAGCCGAGGGTCAAGTCTCCGGAGGGCTGTATGCCGGAAAGCATTACTTTTCTTTTCTCGTCCATATTCATCGCTCTTTCTACGGCGGGACGCATCCCAGGCCGTGCTTACGTTGTTATTTCAGTATTTATTTATCTTAACACAACCGATTAACGCTTGACAAGTGGGAAAGAATAAAATACTATTGAATGAAGGCGCAGTGACGCCGTTTTGCGGAGGAGGAAGGACAAATTATGACCGAACCAAACGAACAATTTTTTGAGGAGCTGGAAAGCCGCATCCCCACGGGGGAGGTGCGTACCCGCTTTGCTCCCAGCCCCACGGGGTATATGCACGTTGGAAACCTGCGGACGGCCCTGTATACCTGGTGTATCGCCCGCCAC
>JAJQHT010000210.1 GCA_021199595.1 Oscillospiraceae bacterium | reverse complement strand
TTATAGCCCAGGGTCGGCTTGCCCCAGGGAGTCACAGGCCCGGGACGACCGACAGGGGACTTGCCCTCGCCGCCGCCGTGGGGGTGATCCACAGGGTTCATGACGGAACCGCGGACGGTGGGCCGCCAGCCCATGTGACGGCGGCGTCCGGCCTTGCCGAGGGAAACGTTCGCGTGGTCGGAGTTGCCCACGGCACCGACAGTGGCCTTGCACTCCAGGCGGATCTTGCGCATCTCGCCGGAGGGGAGACGGACGGTGCCCATGGCACCCTCCTTAGCCATCAGCTGAGCGGCGTTGCCGGCGCTGCGCACAAGCTGCGCGCCCTTGCCGGGATACATCTCGATGTTGTGGATAACGGTACCCACGGGGATGTTCGCGAGCGGCAGGCAGTTACCGGGCTTGATGTCCGCGTTGGGGCCGGACTCCACGGTATCGCCGGCCTTCAGGCCGGCAGGGGCCAGGATATAGGTCTTCTGGCCGTCAGCGTACTGGGTCAGGGCGATGAAGGCGGAGCGGTTGGGGTCGTACTCCAGACGAAGAACGGTGGCCGGCTCTCCCTCACGGCTGCGCTTCCAGTCGATGATGCGGTATTTCTGCTTGTTGCCACCGCCATGATGGCGGACGGTGATCCGGCCATAGGAGTTGCGACCGGCGTTCTTTTTCAGGGCTTCCGTAAGGCTCCGCTCGGGGCGGGCGTGTTTGTCCACGCCCTCAAAGCCGGACACGGTCATGTGACGGCGGGACGGGGTTACGGGCTTATAGGTTTTAATAGCCATATTTCTTCTCTCCTCCCTTACGCCATGCCTTCAAACAGCTCGATGTTCTTCGAGTCGGCGGAGAGCTTCACGACGGCCTTTTTCCAGTTGGCGCTCTGGCCCTCGGGGAAACGGCCCTGGCGGCGCTTTTTGCCGCACATATGGGTGGTGGTGACCTTGATGACGGTCACGCCGAAGATTTCCTCCACCGCCTTCTTAATCTCAATCTTGTTGGCGTCCATCGCCACGCGGAAGGCGTATTTCTTGATGTCCAGGTCTTCCATGGACTGCTCGGTGATCACCGGGCTGATGATGATGTCATATGCGGTCCTCATCAGGCGAACACCTCCTCAATTTTCTCGATGGCTGCTTTGTCCACCACAAGGGTGCCGCCGCAGAGAATGGTATAGGGGGACAGGATGGTGGCGGTGGTAACAGTCACGCCCTCGATGTTCCGGGCGGATTTCAGAACCGTCTCATCCACGTCCTTTGTGACGACCAGGGCCTTGCCGGAGATGCCGGCGTTGCTCAGGAAGCTCACAAAGCTCTTGGTTTTGATTTCGTCCAGGTGCAGCCCGTCCACCACAACAATGGCGCTGTCAGCAGCCTTGCTGGACAGAGCGCTCTTGAGCGCAAGACGCTTGGTCTTCTTGTTCAGACGATAGCTGTAATCCCGGGGCTTGGGGGCGAAGGCTACGCCGCCGTGACGCCACTCGGGGGCGCCGGCATAGCCCGCGCGGGCACGGCCTGTGCCCTTCTGACGCCAGGGCTTTTTCGTGGTATAGGAGACCTCTCCCTTGGTGAGCGTGCTCTGGGTGCCCTGCCGCTGGTTGGCAAGATAGTTGACAACGCTCTCATGCAGCACAGGGCCGTTCGGCTCGACGCCGAACACGGCCTCGGAGAGCTCGTACTCGCCGATCTGCTGGCCGGCCATATTGACCAATTTCGCTTTTGGCATATCGATCTCTCCTTTCTATTAGTGACTGCGCGCGGAAGCCTTCTGCGGGTTGCGCCCGGAAGCCTTCTGCGGGTTGACGCTCACGGCGGTGGCCGCGTGCTTCTCCGCGATGGTCTTGACAGTGGACTTGATATAGACGATGCCGCCCTTGGGGCCGGGCACTGCGCCACGGAGCACGATCATGTTCAGCTCCGGGTCTACCTTCACCACGTCCAGATTCTGAACGGTGACCTGCTCCACGCCCATGTGACCGGCGCCGATCTTGCCTTTGAAGATGCGGGAGGGGTCGGTGGACGAACCCATGGAACCAGCGTGACGGTGAACAGGGCCGCCGCCGTGGCTGGTGGGTGTGCGCTGAGCACCCCAGCGCTTGATAACACCGGCGTAGCCTTTGCCCTTGCTGATGCCGGTAACGTCCACATGGTCGCCCTCAGCGAAGGTGTCCGCGGTGATAACGTCGCCCACGTTCATGGAAGCGGCGTCGTCCAGACGGAACTCGTGCAGGTGTTTTTTCGGCTCAACGCCGGCTTTGGCCAGATGGCCCTGCTCCGGCTTGGTGAGCTTTTTCTCGGCAACGTCCTCGAAGCCGAGCTGGACGGCGTCATAGCCTTCCTTGTCAGCGGTCTTCTTCTGGGCCACCACACAGGGGCCAGCCTCGATGACCGTAACAGGTACGACCTTGCCCGTCTCGTCAAAGATCTGCGTCATGCCGACCTTTTTGCCGATAATGGCTTTCTTCATTGCTATTGCTTTCCTCCTTCGGTTATTGGTTGGGCGAACGGTAACGGCGTCCGCGCAACATGACCCGCCTGCCTGAAGATTGCAGGCTGTGGCTGAAATCCCCGTCCGGGGAATGGGTTAACTTAATTAATATGGTATCTCAGAGCTTGATCTCGATCTCAACGCCCGCGGGCAGCTCCAGGCTCATCAGGGCCTCGACCGTCTTCTGGGTGGGGTTGAGGATGTCAATCAGCCGCTTATGGGTGCGGCGCTCGAACTGCTCCCTGCTGTCTTTATATTTGTGGACAGCGCGCAGAATGGTGACCACCTCTTTCTTGGTGGGCAGAGGGATGGGGCCGGAGACAGTCGCGTCAGTGCGCTTGGCGGTCTCCACGATGGTCTCGGCAGCCTTGTCAATCAGCTGATGGTCATAGGCCTTGAGACGGATGCGGATCATTTTGTTTGATGCCATTGATTTTCCTCCATTTGTACGAGTTTTACGTTATTCCCGCACGGCAGCCGGTTTTTTCTTCACACCGTTCCGTGCGTATCAGACCCTGCTCCAAAAAACAGACCGGCTGCGCCGGTGTTCTGCAAGCGATATACGCGGTTTCGGAAAAAGCCGGTTCCGCCCGATTCCAGGGCGTTTCCGCCCCCGGACTGCTCCCCGGAAGTTACCGCCCGTCGGCGCAATCTCCCGGTTCAACGCATGGCGCTCCTCTCCCGTCGGAGACGCGCCTCGAATAAGATAACAAAAATCCCCTCTTCTGTCAAGAGGGGATTTTAAGAAATCTAAAATATTTGCTCAATTCTGCCCACGGTTCCGTGTGTTCCTCATTTTTGCCCAGCAAAACGTCTCTACATTTCAAACGGGTACGGCATCAGCTTGCTCAGCTTATAGCTGACGTAGCGCCCACCGGAGCGGGTGCAGAGGATTTCCATGTCGTCCTCCCCGGCAAATTCCTGCATGACCTGGCGGCAGGCGCCGCAGGGCATACAGTAGTTTTCCCCCTCGCCATAAATGGCCATGCGGACAAAGTGGCGATAGCCCTCGCTGACCGCCTTGACGATGGCAGTGCGCTCGGCGCAGATGGTTGAACCAAGGGCGCTGTTTTCTACGTTGCAGCCTGTAAAAACCGTGCCGTCGGCGCATTCCAGCGCCGCGCCCACCGGGAAGCGGGAATAGGGCACATAGGCGTTCTTTGCCGCCTCCCGCGCCATATTGAGAAGGTCTCTGTCTGTCATTTCGCTCATCCCCTTTTCCTTATTATTGTTCGTCAGTGGTTTCCTCTGTGTCGTCTGTGACCAGGTCAATGACCCAGTTCTGGATATTATAGAATATGTTGTCCTGCGTAGGATCCAGGCCGGAAATCACGCCGCGATGGTACAGCACCTCGCTCTTTTCAAAGCATATCACGGTGATGGGAGCCGTCTGCGCCAGGTATTGATAGTAGGCGGTGGCAGCCTCGTCCAGCGTGTCCTCGTCCGCGCCCAGAAAGACGCTCATATAGTTTGCAAGGTACGCATCCGACACGCCGCCGTAGTTCAGCGAGGCGCCGCTGTCCACGAGGACGCTGATGTCCCAGTCGTTGCAGATTTTCACCTCGCCGTAGTACAGGTCGAAGCTGCCCTCCTCCAGCGCCTCCACATAATCGTCATAGTTCAGCTCCCGCAGGTTCACAGAAAAGCCCACGGCGCGGAGCTGCTCCGCGATAAGGCGGGCGGCGGAGACCTTCGCGGCGCTGTCCGAGCAGACGATAAAACGTATCGTTACGTCCTGGCCGTTTATCTCCAGCTCCCCATCCCCGTCGATGTCCACGGCGCCGGCATTTTCCAGCGCAGTGAGGAACCCCTCCTCCGAATAGGCCATATCGTCCGCAATGTCCGTCTGGTACAGGGCGCTGTTCGGATGAACGGGCAGCGTGGCCGCCACCGCCGCGCTCTGCATACAGTCGGAAACGATGGTGGCCCGATCCACGGCGTAGGTCATGGCCACCCGGAGGCCGAGCTGGCCGAAAATCTCGCTGGACATATTATAGCCCAGATACTGCATATTGGTGGTGTCCACATATTTGGTGAGGTTGGTGCTGGAATAGCCAAGGCTTGCCATCCCGGTGGGGTTATTGATGACCAGGTCGATATAGGAGTCCTCAAAGGCCTGAAGAATATCGACCGCCGCCGTGTATTCCTGCAAATAGATAGTGTCCACCGGCATTTCATCCGCCAGGGGATGCTCCGCAAACAGCTCCAGGCAGTCGCCGTCCTCGCTGAACTGATACGGCCCGGTGCCGGGAGGCAGCTCCTCATAGGCGGAGCCGTATTCGATGCAGGGGATGTTCAGCAGCTCATAGAAGCGGTAATTAGCCTCATCCAGCGCCACCACAAAGGTCTGAGAATCCACCGCGCTGACGCCGCTGACATGGGAAAAGCGCTTCGCGTACCGGCTGCCGTAGGACATGGCCTGCGTGATGGAGTACACCGCGTCATAGGCGGTCATATCCCCTCCGTCATGAAATTTCCGGGTGGTATCCACGGAAAACGTCCAGGTAAGACCGTCCTCCGTAGACCAGGCGGTAATGAGGTTTGGGGAGGCGGCAAAGCTGCCGTCCGTCGATACAAGCGTCTCATAGACAAGCATCCCCACCACCTGATTCCAGGCACTGGTGGTCTTATAGGGGTTAAAGGACGCATCCGGCACACTGTTTAAGGAGAAAACATCGTCCGCCGCATAGGTCGTCACAAGGGCCTGACCGCCGCTGGAGCCGACAATGACCTCCGCGTCATCCGCCGCGATCTCCGCCTGCTCCTCCTCCGTCAGGGTAAAGACCCCGCACCCGCCCAGGCACACCAGTAGCGCCAGGGCCAGGGATAGAATTTTCAGCTTTTTATATCTCATGTTCTCTCACAGAGCGATGATGTTTGCCTGGGAGCCTCTGGCGTTGCCCATGGAGCGGTGACTCCAAAAAAGCTCAGGATGGCACATGGTACACTGGCCGGTCTGCCCGATATGCTCCGGCGCAAGACCGAGCTGCTCCAGCCGCCGCGCTACCGCGCCGGGCAGGTCAACCCGGAATTTCCCCGGCTCCGCATCCGGACGGAACAGGCCCGCCGTGTCCCCGCCGAGCATACGGCCCAGGGCCTCCGGCACCTCCGGCCCGGTTTGAAAGCAGCACTGCCGTATCCCCGGCCCGATGACGGCCCGGATGTTTTCCGGCCGCGCGCCCAAAAGCGCCATTTTCTCCACCACGCTTGCCATCATATCCGCCGCCGTGCCCCGCCAGCCGCAGTGGGCCGCGCCCACCACTCCCGCCACCGGGTCGTGGAGCAGCAGCGGGGCGCAGTCAGCGGTGAATATCACCAGAGGCAGGCCGGGAATATCTGTCACATAGCCGTCCACCCCGGGCTTCCAGGGGGCGGGTTCCCGCACGGAATGGGCATCCTCCCGCCGCGCTATGCGAACCTCGCCGCCATGCACCTGCGGCCCACAGACGAACCGGCTGGTATCCAGCCCTACGGCCCGGCCAAAAATGACCCAGTTTTTTTCTATGTTTTCCAGGCTCTCACCCCTGCCGGAGCCAAGGTTCAGGCTCTCAAATATCCCGGTGCTGACGCCGCCGGTACGGGTGGAAAACCCGTGGGGACAGGTCAGCAGTGGAGAGGTGATGATCTGCACATCCCTGCTCATAGGCACGGCTTACTCGTTTCTGCCGCAGCATTCCTTATATTTCAAAGGACGGCTGCCGTCGGCCTTCCATTTGCCGCAGGGGCAGGGGTCGTTCCGGCCCGGTTTTTTGGCCTTTCGCACCGGCTTTTTCTTCGCAGTTGCGTCGCCGCCCACGTTATTGGTGTTCGCCTTGGCGACGCCCTTGCGCTCCACGCTCTGCTCCTTCCGCACCCGGACGGTGAACAGGCGGCGCACGACCTCATGGCGGATACCGGAAATCATGGCCTCAAACATATCGAAGCCTTCCTGCTTATAGGCGTCCACGGGCTTGATGTTGCCATAGGCCCGCAGGCCGATGCCCCGGCGCAGGTCGTCCATGGCGTCGATATGCTCCATCCAGTATTCGTCCACCACCCGGAGCATGATGACCCGCTCCAGCTCCCGCATGAGCTTGGTGCCGTCGGGCATGAGGCCAAATTCCTCCTCCCGCCTGGCATATACCTGGGCGGCGATGCCCTGGAGCTTGCCGGTCAGATCCTCCGCCGTCAGGGCGGAAAGCCCCTTCGGGGGGATCGCAATCTGGCCCTTTGTCAGGAAGGTCTTGTAAAACGGCTCGAGAACCTCCTCCAGCTGCTCCTCGCTCTCGGGATGTCCAAGGGCGCCGAAGCCGCTGGCGACCTCGGTCTGGATGACCTCGTTTATCATGCCCTGGATGTATTCGCTCAGATCCTCCCCATCCAGCACCTTCCGGCGTTCCTGATAGATGATGTTTCGCTGGACGTTCATCACGTCGTCGTATTCCAGAGTGTTCTTCCGGGCCTGGAAGTTCCGGCTCTCCACGGTCTTCTGGGCCTGCTCGATGGCGTTGGAGACCATTTTGCTGTCGATGGGGGTGTCCTCTGTCACCCCAAGGGTCTCCATCATATTCAGCACCCGCTCGGAGCCGAACAGACGCATGACGTCGTCGGTCATGGCCACATAGAACCGGCTCTGGCCGGGGTCGCCCTGGCGGCCGGAACGGCCGCGGAGCTGGTTGTCCACCCGGCGGGCGTCGTGCCGCTCAGTGCCGATGATGAAAAGGCCCCCGGCCTCGCGCACCTTCTCCGCCTCGGCAGAAGTGACCTCCTTATGGGCAGCCATGCGCTCGGCAAACATGGCCCGCGCAGCCAGGATGGTTTCGTCCTCCGTGTCCGCGTAGCCCGTGGCCTCCGCAATGACGGATTCCTCATATCCGGCCTTTTTCAAATCCTGCCGCGCCAGGTATTCCGCGTTGCCGCCCAGCATGATGTCCGTGCCGCGCCCCGCCATGTT
>JAJQHT010000047.1 GCA_021199595.1 Oscillospiraceae bacterium | reverse complement strand
CAATAATGGGGCGCGGCCCGGGCGACGACAGGGTTTATCCCCATGGCACAGAAGCCAGGATGTCCCTTTTCCCGCTCCGCGCCGCACGCACGTGGGCATATTGAACAGGTCATGTGGCAGTGAACCTCCACAGCCGAGCCTGATCCTCCGGGGAGGCATAGCCTATGCCAACGCGGGGCGAGGCGGTGATTTGCGGCGCAAAGCCGTCTGATGCCAGGGCCAGATCGTCTCCCAGCATTTTTCCATTGAGACTGCCATCTATGGCCAGCCGCTTTGTTACTCGTCCGGGGCCGAAAACATCGTCTACGCCCCGAATCAGCACCGCCTGGGGCATATTCTCCGGGCCGGTGACAAGATTCAGCATCCAGTGGATGCCGTAGCACAGATACACATAGATGGTTCCCGCCGGGCGGTATAATATCTCCGTTCGCTTTGTCCGGCCCTTGTGGGCATGGCAGGCGGTGTCAGCCTCGCCGAAATACGCTTCCGTCTCCGTTATCCGCACCCGCAGTATCTGTCCGTCCGGCAAGCGGCGCAAAAGCATCTGCCCTATCAGCTCTTTTGCCGCCTCCGGAGCGTTTTTATCCAAGGTATTCATAGGTATAGCCCTCCCCGGACTCGGAAAAGCAGTCTGCCAGCCCGGCGGTGACGACGACGCGGTTGTCCTTTGTGATGATGACAAGCTCCACGTCCTCATGACTCTCCGCGTACTCCAGCGCCCCCTCGCTTCCCAGAACGAAAAGAGCGGTGGACAGCGCATCGGCTCTCGTTCCGTCGCTCGTGACGACCGTCATGGAAAGCAGGTCGTTGTCCACAGGACAGCCGGTCTCAGGATTCAGAATATGGATATACGTCACGCCGTCCTCTTCAAAATACCGCTGATAGCCGCCAGAGGTGACAACCGCCGTCTGGCCGGTATGCAGCAGCCCCACATAGGAGCCGGTGTCGTTGGGGTCGATGACAGCCACCGTCCATTGTGAGCCGTCCGGCTTCGTGTCCCCCAGGGTCTGCACGTTTCCTCCCAGGGAGACGATGGCGCTTTCCACCCCGGCCTCCGCCATAATGTCCAGCACCTTTTGGGCGGTATAGCCCTTGGCCGCCGCACCAAAGGAGACCTCCATCCCCGCCGGGAGCGTAACAGTCATGCTCTCCTCATCCAGCTGAATGGAGGCAGTGTCCATCTGCGCCAAAAGAACGTCAAGCTCCTCCTGGGACGGCACCCGGTACTCTCCCGAGATAAAGCCCCATGCCTTGATGATGGGATACAGCCCCGGGTCGAGCGCCCCGCCGGTCTCCTGGAACACAGCCAGAGTAGTAGACATAATATTCATGCAATCCTCGGACACCGCAACGGCCGTACCAGCGTTTTGGTTCAGCGCATAGACGGAGCCGTCCTCTGTCTCCGGGTCAAGGTCAGATTCCAGAGACAAAATGGCCTCCTCCGCTTCCTCTAGGGCTTCCTCGGCATTTTCGCCGTAGGCGGTGAGAATCATCACCGTGTCCATGGCGTAAACCTGCTTTTGATATTTCTCATCGTTTGAGGCGGAATCCTTCGCTGCGGCGGCGCATGAGGTTAACATAATAAATATAAGGATCGCCAGCAGCAGCGGCGTCAGCTTTTTACAGTGCATCCTTGTGCTCCTCGTAGAACTGCCAGTAGTCGGCCAGCATATATTTCAGCACCTTCGGGGTGTCCAGGTGATAGGGACACCGGGCGCGGCACCGGCCACAGTCTATGCAGTCGTTTATCTTGTTCATTTTTTCCTGCCATTCCGGGGTGAAGTATGGCTGCCACGGACTGCGGCGGATGAGCATATCCATGCGGGCGCAGTTGCGTATCTCAATGCCCTGGGGGCAGGGCATACAGTAGCCGCAGCTGCGGCAGAACTGTCCGGAAAGGGCCGCCCGGTCGGCGTCGATGACAGCCTGGGCCTCCTCATCCAGAGGCGGCTCCGCCTCCGACAGGGCAAGCCACTGCTCCAGCTCCTCCATGGTCTGAATGCCATAGATGGGAACCACTCCATCCTGCTGGGACATGAAGGCGTATACGGCTCTGGCGTTTGTGAGCAGGCCGCCCGCCAGGGCCTTCATGGCGATAAAGCCCATGTTTTTCTCCCGGCAGCGCTGGACAAGCTGAAGCTCCTCCGGGCTGGAGAGATAGCTGTACGGGTACTGCATGGTCTCAAACTTACCGGACTCCACCATCTCCATGGCGAAGCGCAGGCTGTGGCTGGTGGCCCCGATGTGGCGGATATAGCCCCGGCGCTTTGCCTCCAGCGCCGCCTCATACGGGCCGTCCAGCTCGTCCCAGCCGGAGACCTGGTGGAACTGGAACAGGTCGATGTAATCCGTCCGCATCCGTTCCAGAGATAGCTGTATGTGCTGGAGCGTAGTGTCATAATCCCTGGCCATACTCTTGGTGGAGATGACGATGTCCTCCCGCACGTCCCCCAGGGCCGCGCCAATCTTTTCCTCGGAGTCTGTATACATATTCGCAGTGTCAAAGAAGCGGATGCCGCCCTCATACGCCCGCCGAAGGATACGGACAGCCTCGTCCCGCTCCCGCCGCTGGATAGGCAGCGCCCCGAAGGCGGTTTTTGTCACCAGAAGGTTTGTCTGGCCCAAAAGCATGGTTTTCATGAACTATCACCTCAAAAAAAGTATATCACAAACCTCTTGATATTCCAAGTGGAATGAGTTATAATAGACAAGCTGAAAATTTCAGAAGCGGTATGCGGCTGTAGCTCAGCTGGATAGAGCGTTGGCCTCCGGAGCCAAAGGTCGTGGGTTCGAATCCCGTCAGCCGTACCAATCATCTCTTAACCGAACAGCTCACCTTCCATCTATATGGCAGGTGAGCTGTTCGCTGTAAGGGCCTGCGCGCACTTTCCAAATGAGCGCAATATATGCCTGTTTTCTTTCCGAGGCTACATTGCCTGTTACAATAACCGCCTGGTAAACTAAACGCGCTGCACACGATGTTTTATTATGGCCGCTAAAAACCGCAGTTTTTATACAGCGTTTTTTCGTTCGCTTAGATTGTATAAAAACCCTCTACAATTAATCGGCCCAATTTTATATATTCATACTTGTTTTTTTGTTCAGTATCGTCTATAATGCTCTTGAAATTCCATCATAATCACAGGAGGATAAATCCATGGCCAGACCCAAAGGCAGCAAGAATAAAAAAATATCATGACCGCAAGTCAAATTGACACCCAGATTACTCGTCAGCAGGAGCTGAAGGCCAAGCTGGAGGAGGAAATCACCGCCATCCAGGCTGAGCTGGACAAGCAGAAGCAGCTCATGAAGGACAAGAAAAAAGAAATAAAAGCCGCTGAAAAGCAGATTGCTTCCCTGGAAACCGCCAAGGCGGAGGCCGAAGCCATCGAGGCCGCCGTGGCCCAGAAGGCGGAGATTGAAAAGGTCGTGACCGCCCTTATCAGCAACGGCAAGAGCGCGGACGAGATTCTGAGTCTTCTCAACAGCAATCAGTGATAAACCTGCCATGGTTTATCAAAAACGGCGTCATGGCCCCCGTGGGGCGGACGCCGTTTTATATTCAACTGCAATAAATCTGTGGGGGTCAGCAGCCAAGGGATAAAAGGATATATATTTTTATTCCACAGAAAATCATCGGAGAAAAACACCGCCCCGGACAAAAAACTCCGGGGCAGATGAAAAGCTTATTCCTGCGGCTCTTTTTCGCTTTGAAAGCTGCCCATATTGGCCTGGGCATAGGCGCGCAGACAGCGGAAGCTCTCGTCGCTGATGTCGTGTTCTATTTTGCAGGCGTCCTTATAGGCAGTCTCCTCACAGACACCAAGGGCCATCAGAAACGCAGCCAGGGTTTCATGCCTCTCATAAATACGGCTGGCGATGGCCTGACCCTTGTCTGTCAGGTGGATAAAACGATCCTCATCCCGGTGGATATAGCCATTTTCCTCCAGATGCTTCATGGCTACGCTGACAGACGGTTTGGAGAAGTTCAGGGCGTTGGCAATGTCTATGGAACGGACGTAACCCTTTTTTATGGACTGCATATAAATGGCTTCCAGATAGTCCTCCGCGGACTCATGGATATTCATGGACATGGGTTGCACCTCCTCACCGGCCCGTCACAGGGAAAAACAAAAAATAATTGCTTATTATATTTTCTGCGGTATAACGTATTAACTATACCATATATAGCGTGCAAAAACAAGACCCGAATTCAGGAAGGATGACGACAGAAATGGAATTACCGGCCCATGTACGGCAGATATTGGCGGGCCTTGCGGGAAGCGGCTGGCCGGCCTATCCTGTGGGCGGCTGCGTCCGGGACGGGCTGCTGGGGCTGACCCCGGCGGATTGGGACGTATGCACCGCCGCCCTCCCGGCCCAGACGGAGGCAGCGCTGCCCGGCCTGCGCTTTGTGGAAACAGGGATGAAGCACGGCACAGTGACGGTGCTGACCGACGGCGGCCCGGTAGAGGTGACAACCTTCCGGCGGGACGGGGCCTATGAGGACGGGCGGCACCCGGCGGCGGTGTCCTTCCAGGCGGGGCTGGAGGAGGATCTGGCCCGGCGGGACTTCACCGTGAACGCCATGGCCCTGGCCCCGGACGGGACGGTCATCGACCCCTACGGCGGGCAGGAGGATTTGGCGGCGGGTGTCATCCGCTGCGTGGGGAACCCGTCGGCACGGTTTGGGGAGGACGCTTTGCGGATTCTGCGGGCGCTGCGGTTTGCCGCAAGGCTGGATTTTCAAATCCAGGCGGACACCGCCCAGGCTCTTCTCGCCCAGCGGGAGCTTCTGAAAAAAATCTCCCCGGAGCGGATATTCAAAGAGCTGACGGGCCTTCTCACCGGCCCCGGCGCGGGCCGTGTGCTGCGGGATTTCGCCCCGGTATTCTATGTATTCATGCCAGGGCTTGCGGCCCAGCATGGATTCTGGCAGAATAACCCCAACCACATCCACGACATCTGGACGCACACCACCATGGCGGTGGATGCCATTGCCCCCGACCCGGTGCTGCGGCTAACCATGCTGCTTCACGACATAGGAAAGCCCGCCCGGTATTTCACGGACGAGGCGGGCATAGGCCATTTTTACGGCCATGCGGAGACGGGAGCGGCGATGGCGGATGAACTGCTCCGCCGTCTGCGGTGCGACAACGCCACCCGCCACCGGGTGACGCTGCTGATTGAGTATCACGACATCGAACCGCCGCAGACGGAAAAGAGCGCCCGGCGGCTGCTGGCAAAGCTGGGAGAGGAGGTCTGCCGTCAGCTTCTGGCCTGCTGGCGGGCAGATTCGGACGACCGAGGCCCGGCGGTGAAGGAACGGAACCTGGCGGTCATTCTCCGCTCAGAGCAGGCCATGGAGGCCGTTCTGGCCCAGGAGCAGTGCTTTTCCAAGCGGGACATGGCCATAAACGGCCAGGACATCCTGGCCCTGGGCGTCCCCGAAGGCCCCGCCGTGGGCCGGATATTGGAGACCCTGTTCCAGCAGATACTCTCCGGCGACCTGCCAAACGAGCGGGAACCCCTTCTGACCCAAGCTGCCCACCTGGGGGCGGAGCTGGCGCCCTGACAATTTTTTCAAGGGAGTTTTCCCTGCTCCGGGAAAGTCAGCCGGAGGGTCAGGCGGGTCTGCGTATATTGGGCGGTCAGGGTGCCGCCCATTTGCTCTGTCAGGGTGCGGGCGATGGCGAGGCCCAGGCCGGTGGAGGGGCGGGCGGTGTCCACGGTATAAAAGCGGTCAAAGAGCCTGCCCACCTGCACCGCGTCCAGGGCGGCAGCCCGGTTGGAGATGGTCAGCGTCCCCCGCTCCGTGAGGGTGATCTCCAAATCCCCGTCGCTGTATTTCAGGGCGTTTTGCAGCAGGTTTTCCAGCACCCTGTCCAGGGCGGCCCTGTCAAGAGAGCGCACCACCTCCCCCGCCGGGAGCTGAATGGCCGGGACAATGCCCCTGGCGGTCAGGGCAGCGTAAAAGGCGGCGGCACTCTCCTCCACCGCCCGATTCAAGGACACCGGTTCCCGGTTCAATGGCCGCGCCGGGGCCAGGGCCACAGAATAGCGAAAAAGCTCCTCCGTCAGGCCCTTCATGGCCTCCCCCCGCTCCCGGATAACGGCGGCGTACCGGCGGACGGTCTGCATATCCTCCGCCCGCTCCAGCAGATCCAGGTATCCAAGCATGGCGGTCAGGGGTGTGCGGAGGTCGTGGGAGATGTTGGTGACGGCCTCCTTCAGCTCCCGGTCTCCCTGCTGGCAGCGGCGGCGCTCCGCCCGCAAAGCCCGGAGCTGGCCGTTCATGGCCTCGGCCAGCCCCCGCATGGCGGCGTCCCGGCTGGAAATATCCATCAGGGTGTTGGTGTCCTCGGTGAGCCGCTGGGAAAAGGCCCGCTGAATCTCCCCCGCCGATTTTCGCATCAGGTGAATTTTTGTTGCCAAGGCCGCCGCAAGCCCCAGCAGAACCCCTATGGCGGCCCACAGCATCCCCACGGCCCTCACCTCATTTCAAGTCCTTTTTGCGGAAGGTCAGAAGTCCCGCCGCCAGAATCACCCCGGTCAGCAGCAGCGAAAACAAAATCTGCCGCACAGGATGGATAACCGCCGTGTCGTGGAGCAGGAGCGCCTGCCCGGTGGGGAGCAGCTCCAAAACACACTGACACACCACCCGAACCGTGCCGCTGAGATACAGGGCGTTTGGTTCCGGGTCGATAGCCATAAGCTGGCCAGCCCCATCATACCACAAGCCCTCGATAAGCTCCGGCTCGGCCAGCCGGTCGTTCAGCCCGGAGGCCGCCAGCGCCAGCACAAGCCACAGGCCCAGGGTGAGAACCACGGTAACGGCCTTGTTGGTGGAGGCCGTGCCAATCCAAGTGAACAGCGCGGCGAAAGCCGCCGTCATGCCCACAGCCGCCAGGGCATAGGTCAGAAAGCCCGTTGCCCCGAACTGAAAGGGGCCGACGAGAAGCAACCCCGGCAGGCTGCCCACAAAATAAGCCGCCGTTATGGCCAGGCAGGCGGCGAAGCAGGTGATATAGGCCGCCAGGTAAATGCTCCCCCGCCGGTGGCCCACGATCAGCTTGTTCCGCAGCGTTCCGTCGGAATACTCCGTCCCCAGAAAGAAGCTGGCAAACAGAGCGTATACCGGCCCCAGGCAGGGAATCATCTGGAAGTAATACTCCTCCAGCCCCGGGTCACGCCCCATCTGCCGCGCCGCGTCGGCGGCGGATCTGGCAAGGCCCATGACGGCCAGGGCGCCCGCCAGCACGGCCAGCAGCGAAATCCAGAAGGCGGGGATCTTCCACAGCCGGGAGAAATTGGCGCTCAGCAGCTTATTCATGGCCCGCACCTCCCACCAGGGCGAGGTAATAGCTCTCCAGGCTCTCGTCCCGCTCCTGCATGGACAAAATCTCGCAGCCCTCCGCCCCCAGGGCCGCCGCCAGCCCTGACACGTTCACCCTGGCGAACACCTCTGCCTGGGTCTGGGAGAGAATTTTATAGTCGAGGCCCATACCGTCCAGCGTCCGGGCCAGGGTCCT
>JAJQHT010000100.1 GCA_021199595.1 Oscillospiraceae bacterium | reverse complement strand
TGGCGCGTCCTGGCGGCAGGTTTTTGCGTCAATCAATTGGCACCAGCAGGCCCTGGAGCAGGAAGCGGGGGTCGTTGTAGCCCGCGGAATAGTCGCAGGTGGAGAGGGTGATGAGCTGATAGTCGGTGCTGACCGTAGCGCTGGTGGAGAACAGGGAGACAGAGGTAATCTGGTTCAGATAGGTCTGATAATCCTCTACGCTGTCAAAATAGCCGGGATAATTGTCCAGCGTGGACTCTACGATATGCCCGGCAATCAGGTCTACCCGATAGGTGGAGGTAGGGGTCAGATAGTACATGATGGGGTGCTCGTCATAGTAGCTCTGCTCCATATAGTTTTCCAGGTCGCCGAACATGGAGCCGTCCTTCATGTGGTGGCCGTAGATGATGAGGTTGCTCATGTTGATGCCCGCGACGGAGCTGACGTCCGCAAAGAGAGCGCCTGCGCCGTTGGTCTCCTTGTCGAAGCCGTGCGTCAGGTAATAGCTGTTATCGGTGGTCTGCACCACCGGGTAGTTGATTACCGTATTCGGGCAGTACAGCCAGCCCACAATGTCCGTGTTGATGGATTCCAGGTAATCCCAATCCACAATGATGGGGACAAAGGTATCGTCCTCGGTCTCCTCGCCGGTGTCCTCGGTGCTGCTGACGGTCTCGTCCGCCGTCTCCGCCAGGGCGGAGATGGCGTTGGCGGCGAGGTCGTTGTAGGCGGAGCGGTCACGCTGATAGTTGAGCAGGATGGAGATGAGCTGCCAGCCGGCGATGACCATGCCGATAGCCAGCACCACGGCCACAATGATGAGGGGGATGTTCTTTTTCTGCCGCCGGCGGCGGTTGTCGTAGCTTCTGGCCCGGGCCTGCGTCTCGTAGTCATAGGCACGGTCGGCTTGGCTCCCCTGGGCGCGGGTCTGTCCCCGCTGGTCATAGGAGCGGGTGCGCCTGGTCTGCTGGCGTGGCTGGCCGGAAGGCCGCTGGCGGCGGTCATATGAGGAGGAACGGGCGCGGTCATACTGGCTGTCCCGCTGGGGGTGGGAGGACTGGCGGGAGGACTGACGAGCGGACTGCTGGGCGGACTGCTCCTGCCGCTCCCGCTGGATGCGGGCGGCGCGCCGGGACTGGTAGTCCTCCTCCCGGCTCCAGTCGATGTCCTCAAAACCGCTGTCTGCAAACTCGTCCTTCCAAAAATCCTCATCGTCTGGGTCAAAATGGAAATCGTCGTCTCTCATATATTCCTCCCATCCCCATCCCCCGCGCCGGCGGGGAAGGATTATGCGAATCGGTTACAAAAGTATCAGATATTGGCAGTATAACACAGTTCGTCAGGCTTTTCAATCGGTATCTGTTGATTCTATTTTACTTGAAGGGTCTAATATAAACAGAAAGCATAAGGAGTTAGTCAGAAATGAAACCGCCTTTTTTCATCAATTCTGTCAGCACATCCATAAAATCATTCAGTGCATAGGGTTTTGTAAAGCCCTGGAGATCGATGATTATAAATTCATTTGACAAGTGTATATATTGGTTTTCAATATTGAGGTTGTCTGTAAAGATAGCCTTAAATTCATCAGTGGTTAATCCATTATCCATCCTTGAAGTGAAATTATCTATATGAATGGCGAGGTCAGGTACATTGGAGGAGGTGAAGTAAATTTGGAAAAACCAATATCCGTCGGATCGTTTCGACAGAAATGTAGGGCGGACGGTATTTTTGCCGAAGCTGTTGATAAAGCCAAGCTGACCGGCATATTGAATCAGCGCCTCACAGACATCCGCAACCGGCTTGCCGCAGGCTTCCGCCGTGTATTCAAGCATGGTCTTGGCAGACCAGCTTTTCTTGACCGAACGAGGTGCTTGATTGGTCTCGGCAGGGAGGCTTGTCACCACGCTGGATGACACAAGCGCTGAATCGTTCGTCTGAAACTGGCGAATTTCCACGCCGTAAACCTGAATACCGTTGAGGTTTCGGTTGAGAAACTCGATGATGTTTTGAAGCCGGGCCGGGATTTTATCTGCGGCAAACACAAGCATAAGACGTTCGGCCCTCAGATTGGTTGCGACCGTGTCCCAAAACTCGTCCGTGTCGTACTGTTCCAGAACCTCCTCGTTGTCGCTGTTCGTCTCCTGGAATAGCTGGCGTAGGAAATTGGCATCCCACGCCGACGCGCACGAGGCGTAATCTAAAATCTGGGCCACCACCTCACGCCTGATTCTGGTGTCAACGGCGCGTTTGACCTCCACGAGAACCGGCACGCCGTTTTGATTTACAAACAGATGATCCAGGGACATACCAAAATCGTCCGAGACGGTAAATTCCCGCTGCACCAGAATAAGCTCCATGCCCTCCGGTTCCCAGGAGACGAACTGGGGATTGTTTTCAATCAGCCGCTGCAGCTCATCTTCATACTCATAATGGTATTCCTTTGCTGGCAGCGCCTTTTTTCCTGACATAAGATAAAGGTTGTTCATTATAATGTACCACCTAAAAGCAAATTTTGCGCCTGTATCTGTTTACACCACCTGGAAAATATAAAACTTGAGATAATCTGTCTCCGGGACGCCCCAGAGGATTGGGTGGTCGGGGGCCTGGCGGCCTGTGAAGACCTGGCGGAGGCTGACGGCGGCGTCCTTGGCGGCGGAGGAGAGCATCTGGCGGAATTTCTCGTCCGTCATGAAGTGGGAGCAGGAGCAGGTGGCCAGCAATCCCCCGCGCGGTAGGAGCTTCATGGCCCGCAGGTTTATCTGCTTATAGCCCCGATAGGCTCCGTCCACCGTGTCCCGGCCCTTGGTAAAGGCCGGCGGGTCGAGAATGATAAGGTCATAGGCGCCCCGGCCTCCCTGCTGGCCCATAGAAGTCAGCAGGCGGAACACGTCCTCCCGCAGAAACTGGATGTTTTCAAGACCGTTCAGGGCGGCGTTGTCCCGCGCTGTGTCCAGGGCGGTCTGGGACACGTCCACCGCCGTGACGGAGGCCGCCCCGCCCATAGCGGCATGGAGGGCGAAGCCCCCTGTATGCGTGAAGCAATCCAGTACTGTCCGGCCCTGGGAAAGCTCCATCACCGCCCGCCGGTTAGGGAGCTGATCCAGGAAGAAGCCGGTTTTCTGGCCGTTTATATAGTCCACGCCGAAGCGTATGCCGTTTTGGGTGATGACCGTCTGGCCGGAGGCGTGGCCTACGGCCCAGCCGACGTAGGGGGGCAGGCCCTCCTTATGCCGGAGGGGGCTGTCGCTGCGCTCATAGACGGCGGAGACCTGGCCGCCCAGCTCGTCCAGCAGCAGGGGATAGAGAAGGCCCTTCATCCGATCTGTCCCAGCGCACAATACCTCTGTCACCAGCACGTCGTTATAGCGGTCAACGGTCAGGCCGGGGAGCTGGTCCGCCTCCCCGAACACCAGGCGGCAGGCGGGAAAATGAGCGCCCATCACCATGCGCCGGTATTCCACGGCGTAGTGTATCCGGCGGCGATAAAACGCCTCGTCAAAGCGGTCGTTGGTGTTCCGGGACAGGAGCCGCACCTGTATTTTGGAGACATGGCTGCCGTAGCCTGCCCCCAGCCACCGGCCCTTGGGGGAGTATACGTCCACAATGTCCCCGGTCTGCCAGCCGCCCTCGTCGTCTGTTATTTCGGCGGCGTACACCCAGGGATGGCCGCCGCGCAGCGCGCGTTCCCCCTTTGGGGTGACGGTCAGCTTTGGATAGGGTCTGTCCATGGTCAGTCCTCCTTCGTGTTGCCGGAGGCGGAGCCTGTCGGCTCGCCGGAGACGGAAACTGCCGCCTCGCCGGAGGCGTCTTCCTCCGGCCAGGTATAGCCCCAGGCCCCGACGGCGGATATGCCGCTGTCCACCACCTGATAGAGCACAGCATCCGGTTCTGTGGCGATGGAATAGGTCAGCGTACCATCCCGCACGTCCAGACCGTATATGACCCCCTCGGTGGTGTCCGGCGTCAGCTCCACGGTCAGATCCTGGCCCTCCAGGTCAACGGAGCATATCTCATAGGGGGTGTTGAAGTAGAGCCTGTCGTCCATTAGAATCAGCCCGGAATACAGTCCGGAGCGATGACTGCCCTCTACGCCCCAGATGGGCCAGCCCTCGTCAACGGAGAGGAGAAGCTCCGTTTCCCAGGTGGTTCGGTCGCAGCGGAAGAGATTAAAGTCCTCGTCTATGTAGTAGCAGTAGTCTCCATAAAATATGACCCTGGTCATGGCCGCGAGCCAGGGGGCCTCCTCCAATTCGCCGCCGGGAACCGATTCCTCGCTGTCCCAGCCGTAGTGGCCGGTGTCTCCGGCGTTTGACTCGTCAAACAGGAAGTAGAGGTGGCGTATGAGGCCCATTTTGGCGTTCTTGCCGTCGTCCCATGTGCAGTCGGAGAAATAGCGGACGCCGTCCAGCGTGACGAGTATCCAGGCGTGATCCATCTCCTCGCTGTAGGTAGCCACGCCCTCCAGTCCGGCCAGCTCCGCCAGATAGGCGAAGCCCGCCGCGTATCCCGTGCAGACCGCCGACCCCTCTACGATCGCGCCATAGGCTGTCTGGCTGCGGACGGTGGCCCCATAATCCACGTTCAGGCACATCCAGTCGTGGAGCGCCGTCAGCTTTTCCAGGTCGGTCATGTCCTCGTCGATGCAGGAGGCAATGGCGGCCATGCCCGCCTCATACAGCAGTGTCTCCTGCTCGTCCTCCGTGACGGCCATGGCGGGGATGGCCAGGGAAAAAAGCGTAACAAGCCCTAACAGCAGGGCCAGAATTCGTTTCATTGTGTGCTACTTTACGGCCCGCGGCTGCGCGGGTCTGTCTGAAAATATCTGTCCCTATTTTATCATTACCGGGGACGGGACTCAACAATAAGTTTTCCCATAGGGGCAAAAAAAGATTGCTTATACGGGAATGTCGTGTTAAAATACAAACAGCATTGTCAGGAGTGAAGCTAAGTGCTTTTATGTGATATAGACCAGGCTGCCGCGCTGCTCCTCCAGGCGGAGGACGTCATGATTATCACCCACGTCCGGCCGGACGGGGACGCCGCGGGCAGCGGCTGCGCCCTCTGCCTGGGCCTGCGGGCCATGGGAAAACGGGCGTTTCTGGCAGAAAATCCCCCCTCTATGGGGCGGTATGAAAAATATATGACACCCTATTTCGCCCCGCCGGACTTTGTCCCCGCGTTTGTCGTCGCGGTGGACACCCCCGGCCCTGGGCAGCATCCCCCCGGTTGGGAGTCGTTTGCGGAGCGGACGGATCTATCCATCGACCACCACGGTACCAACAGCGGCTATGCGAAGGCCACTCTTCTGGAGGGGGACAGCGCCGCCGCCGGAGAGCTTGTCTATCTAATCCTGGAGGCGCTGGGGGTGCCCCTGTCCTCGGCCATGGCGGAGGCGCTGTATACAGCCTTGGCGACGGACACCAATGGCTTCCGCACGGCGGACACCACCGCAAGGACGCTGTATATCGCTTCCCGGCTGTATGACCAGGGTTTTGACACGGCGGCCCTGACCCGGGCGCTGTTTGAGACGAAAACCGCCGCCCGCCTGCGGCTGGAATCGTTTCTCTTTGGCTCTATGCGTTTCCCGAAAAGGGACATATGCGTCATGACCCTTCCCCTGACCGCCATACGGAGCTGTGGGGCGGGGGAGGACGACATGGACAAAATCTCCCTTCTTACCATGACGCCGGAGGGCGTGAAGTACGGCCTGCTCCTTCGCGAGCTGGAGGACGGAACATGGAAGATTTCCCTGCGGACGGATGGCTCCGCGAATGCGGGGGACATCCTGCGGTCTGTCGGCGGGGGAGGCCACGCCGCTGCCGCCGGGGCTGTGCTGCCGGGTGCGCCGGAGACAATAGAAAAGGCTGTTTTGTCTGCCCTGGAGGAAGTTATATAAATATTGTGACCCAGGCGTCGGAGGGCGCCAAAATTATAAATTTGTGAAGGAGAAACGAAATGAGTAAACGCATCCTATCCCTGCTTTTGGCTGTGGCCCTGTGCCTGGGCCTGGGCACGGCGGCGCTGGCTGACAGCGACAGCTTCCTTGACTTAGTGGACGAGGTCTACGAGGTCACTGAGGAGCTGCATCTCAGCCGCCTGACCATCGACGAGAACAGCTCTCTCACCGCCCCGGAGGGGTATGTCCCCGTGGTCACGGTGGACGGCTACCTCAAGACCATCGAGGAGGGCACTGCCTACGCCTTCTATGGCAATGTGGACGTGTACCCCCTGGCGGATGCCATTGTGAGTGAGAACATCCGCGGCGCTTCCGCCGCCTATGTGGAGGACGGCGCGGCTGTGTCCTTTGAGGATCAGGTTTTCCTGTCCTATGGCTACATCAGCGGCGAATATTTTGACGCGGACGGGGACGGCGTTCTGACTGAGGACGAGTGGCAGTCCGACACCACCAACGAATACGGCAGCAAGTTCGGTATGTCTGCCGGCATCCTCGCAAACGGCGAGGAGACCACTGTTGACCTGACCGACGTGACCGTGCTGTCCGCCAGCGGGTCCACCTCCAACGGCGTGTTTGCCGCCAACGGCTCCACCATCACCATCACCGATTCTACCGTCATCACCAACAACTCCCAGGGTCATGCCCTGGACGCCACCTTCGGCGGTACCTTCATCGTGGACAACTGCGTCCTGCGCACCAACGGCGGCTCCTCCTCCGTTCTGTCCACTGACTTCGGCGGTGGCTTCTATAAGGTGACAAACACCTACTGCGAGTCCAACACCACCGGATCCGGCGCCATTTACGCCGCCGGCTCCTCCATCTTCGTGCTGGAGGACTGCGTCCTGCACACCAATAAGTCCGAGACCGTCATGAACGCCCACAACAACAGCGTGGTCGTGCTGAAGGACTGCTCCCTGTACGGCCCCGAAATCTTTGACGGCCATCAGGCCATGCCCTCTCCCGAGAACGCCTCCGGCGACACCACCTTCAGCTTTGACTGCACCTATGAGGCAGTGGACAACGCCATCATCCACGAGCAGGGCGGCGTTACCACCCACTACATCATCAACTGCGACACCTCCGCCTGCTCTGCGGATTACGCCATTCAGGTGGAGTATGAAAACGGCATGGGCACCGGCAAGGTCTATGTGAACCTGTGGGATACCGAGCTGACCGGTGACATCTACTGCTATGAGGGCGGCGTCGTGGAAGTGAACCTCTACGAGGGCGCTGTCTTCACCGGCGAGGTCATCAAGGACGGCGAGTGCGACGTCACCATCAACGTCTACAACGGCGGCGAGTATGTCGGCGAGTACGAGGCCAACTACATCGACGAGACCGTGGCCGCTCCCGAGTATTCCGAGGACACCTATGGCTCTATTGAGTGGATTATGAACGAGTCCGGCCTGTGGGCCGCCGGCAACAGCTGGTCCAGCTATGAGACCGCCTATGACACCTATGTCCAGCCTGTTATCGTGGCTGCCTCCGCCAACGTAAACGGCGAGGCCAACGAGGCTACCGTGGTCACCGCCTCCGGCGAGTCCGAGGCCAATGTGGATATTTTCGACCTCTACATCGAGTATATGCGCAGCCAGCTGATC
>JAJQHT010000282.1 GCA_021199595.1 Oscillospiraceae bacterium | reverse complement strand
TTGGCGAAATGCAGGCGAATGAGGTGATTCACCGGCTCCCGGAAGAAGCTGGAAACGGGAACAGCCCCCACGCCCACATCCCGGGCAAGCGTCTCGCAAAATTCCAGGTCGCTGGCATAGCCAAACTCTCCGATGTCCAGCAGAATGTAATAGGCTCCCTGGGGGAAGGTATGCCCCAGACCGATGCGATCCAGACCATCCACGAAAAGATCCCGGCGGTGAGTATAGTCCCGCTGGAGCTGTTCGTAATATTCCGGGCCGAATTTAAGTCCCGGTATTACTGCTTCCTGGAGTGGAGCCGCCGCGCCCACCGTTAGAAAATCGTGTACCTTCTTGATGCGATCCGTGATTTCCGGCGGGGCAATGGTATAGCCCAGCCGCCAGCCGGTAATCGAGAAGGTCTTGGATAGACTTGAGCATGAGATAGTTCGCTCCCACATTCCCGGCAGAGAGGCAAAATAAATGTGCTCATATGGTTCATAGACAATATGCTCATACACCTCGTCCGTAATAACATAGGCGTCATACTTCGCCGCAAGGCTGGCAATAAGCTCCAACTCCTGACGGGTGAACACCTTGCCGCTGGGATTGGATGGGTTACACAGCACCAGGGCCTTTGGCCTCTGGCGGAAAGCATCCTCCAACACCTCCGGGTCAAAGCCGAAATCCGGGGGCGTCAGGGGCACATAGATAGGCTCCGCCCCGGACAGAACGGTGTCCGCTCCATAATTTTCATAGAAGGGGGAAAATATAATAACCTTGTCCCCCGGGTTTGCCACAGACATCATAGCGGCCATCATGGCCTCCGTGCTGCCGCAGGTGACGACGATATTCTCGTTTGGGTCGATGGGCAGGCCCATATAGCGGGACTGTTTTTCCGCCAGAGCCTCCCGCAGATTCTGCGCCCCCCAGGTGGTAGAATACTGGTGAAAATCCTCCCAGCTCACCTCCGCCAGCCGATCTAAAATCGCCTTCGGCGGGTCAAAATCCGGGAATCCCTGAGACAAATTCACCGCCCCGTATTGATTGGAAATACGCGTCATGCGCCGAATGACCGAATCAGTAAACTCCGACGTGCGCTGCGATAGCTTCTGCATTTTTCTTCTCCTGTGGTACTGTTTTGTCTATTGTAGCACATTTTTCCCTATTGTGAAATCCTTCCTTCTGTTTTATCCTGTTTTCTATCGCGGTTCCGATCTCCATGTTTTTCCTATGGTTTCCCGCTCCTCCTCCGCGTATACTAAATCCTATAGGGGGGGAATCGGTGTGATGAAGGATAAGCTCAAGGCGTTTGCCCAGTCTCTTTCTGCGGCCAGGCTGGGGCTTTACGCCACCAGCGGGGCCTACTACCTGTTTCTCTCCCTTTGGCCGTTGGCTATGCTGTTTTTGTCTCTGCTGCCCTACACATCTATCTCCCAGCAGCAGCTTTTGAACGTTCTTCTGGGCTATACCCCGGAACCATTCCAGCGGCTGATGGCTCTCATCGCGACGGACATCTACGACAGCTCCGCTGCCGCAGTAGGCTTCGGCCTCGCGGCGGAGCTTTGGAGCGGCGGAAAATTTCTTTCCGCCCTGATGGGCGGCATCGGCCATATTTACGACGGCGACAGCTCTCGCCGAAACGGCAGTCTCCGGCAACGTTTGCTGGGCGCTTTCTATACCGGTCTTTTGGCGCTGCTCACCGTTGGGGAGCTGATCCTTCTGTTTTTCGGGCGGCGGCTTCTGGGGGCGGCGGCGCTGTGGTATCCCGCTCTCTCCCGCCTGTTCCATCTTCTGACATGGCTGCGCTGCCCGGTATTTTTGGCGGGCATCTCCGCCATGGCTCTGCTCCTGTTCCGCCGTCTGCCAGAACGAAAGCTGCCCTTTCGCCGCCTTCTGCCCGGTGCAATAGGCGGTGCGGTAGTTTGGCTTCTGTTTTCCCAGGTCTATTCTTGGGCAGTGGAGCGATTTCAGCTCTTTTCCGTCTATGGGAGCATGGCCTTTGTCATCGTCTCCCTTTTCTGGATGTACTGCTCTCTGTATATTCTATTTTTCGCTGGGTGGGTTAATGTTTATCTTGACAGGCTTCAACCAATGGAAAAAATGTAAATAATAAGTGAATCTTATCGACAAACTTCAAAAAAGCATCTGTTATCCCTTGCACAAAGGGTATAAGAAATGTTATAATTCGCTTCATAGGGAATGAGTAAGCTCTGCAAAGCAAAATAACAACCATTAAAATAATTAACAGGATAGGAGTTGAGGACTTTTGAGCCGGCTTAGTATTTCTTCGCCTGACAAATCACAGGGATTTGTGGACAGTATGTACGCCAATATGCAGCGGCGCATCGAGGTGGCTCCCCAGGGCAACTGCCCCGTGGAGCTGACAGACGCGTTTCTGCGGCTGTGCATGGCCCAAAGCTGCGGCAAATGCGTCCCCTGCCGGGTGGGGCTTGACCAGCTTTCCACCCTGATCCAGAAAATTCTGGAGGGCAACGGCACGGCCCAGGATCTGATGATTCTGGATAAGGCCGCCCACGCCATTGCGGATTCTGCCGACTGCGCTATCGGCTGGGAGGCTGCCAAAACGGTTATCACCTGCGTCAATGGCTTTAGGGACGACTTTATGAGCCATCTGACCACAGGACGGTGTATGTCAAACTTCAAGGCAGTGCCTTGCGTGACCTTCTGCCCCGCCCATGTGGACATCCCCGGTTACATAGCTCTTGTGAAAGAGGGCCGATATGCCGACGCGGTGCGTCTGATTCGGGAGGATAACCCCTTCCCCAGCGTGTGCGGCCTTATCTGCGAGCATCCCTGCGAGAGCCACTGCCGCCGGAACATTGTGGACGATTCCGTGAACATCCGCGGCCTGAAGCGGGCAGCGGTGGAGCAGGCCGGTCATGTTCCGGCCCCCAAGTGCGCCCCGCCCACGGGCAAGACTGTGGCTATCATCGGCGGCGGCCCCACCGGCCTGACGGCGGCCTATTATGTGGCGTTGATGGGCCATTCCGTCACCGTGTATGAGAAACACAGAAAATTCGGCGGTATGCTGCGCTACGGCATCCCCCGCTACCGTCTGCCGGAGAAATATCTGGACGAGGACATAAATGTTATCCTCTCCACCGGCATCACCGCCTATACTAATGTGGAGATAGGCAAGGACATCGATTTTGCCGAGATACACGAAAAATTCGACGGCGTGTATATCGCCATCGGCGCTCACTCCTATAAAAAGCTCAACATCCCCGGCGAGGACGCTAAAAACGTCATGTCCGCCGTGCAGCTGCTTGGCGCTATGGGCGACGGCGAGCCTATGGACATGACCGGCAAACGCGTCGTGGTCATTGGCGGCGGCAACGTGGCCATGGACGCGAGCCGCACGGCCATCCGTCTGGGAGCGGCATCCGTCCAGTGTGTATACCGGCGGCGCAAGTCCGACATGACCGCACTCGTAAACGAAATATCCGGCGCGGTGGCCGAGGGTGTGGAGCTTGTCACCTTGATGGCCCCCGCCCGCATCGAGACGGACGACGACGGCGCGGTCAAGGCGCTGGTCGTCAAGCCCCAGGTTCCCGGCGCGTATAAGGGTGGCCGCCCCGCACCCCGGGATGCTGATCAGCCGGAACAGACCTTACCCTGCGACATTGTCATCGTCGCCATCGGTCAGGCCATCGAGTTCGGCCACTTTGCCGAAGCGGGCATCACCCCCTCCAAATTCGGCACTCTTCAGGCAGACACCTCCGGCGCGGTGGCCGGTGCCAACGGCGTATATGCCGGCGGCGACTGCGCCTCCGGCCCCGCCACAGTCATCAAGGCCATCGCGGCCGGCAAAACCGCTGCGGCAAACCTGGATGAATATTTCGGTCTCCACAGTGAGATAGACTTCGACGTGGAGATACCCTCCGCCTCCGCCAACCTTCGCACGGCCTGCGGGCGCTGCAACATGACCGACCGCCCAGCCGCGGAGCGTATCCACGATTTTGACCTGATTGAAAATTCCCTGACCAGCGAGGAGGCAACCCAGGAGTGTTCCCGCTGCCTGCGCTGCGATCACTTCGGCTACGGCTCATTTAGAGGAGGGAGGAAAACGGCATGGTAAACCTGACGATAGACGGACGCCACGTCTCCGTGCCGGAGGGCACAACAATTTTGGAGGCCGCCAAGACGGTGGGCATCCGTATTCCAACCCTCTGCTATTTAAAGGATATAAACCAGATTGGCGCGTGCCGGGTCTGCGTCGTAGAGGTGGAAGGCTGGGATCACCTGGCCGCCTCCTGCAATGCCGACTGCGAGGAGGGCATGGTCGTTCACACCAATACCCCCCGGGTGCGGGACACCCGGCGGCTGAACGTGGAGATGATTCTCTCCCGCCACCACACCAACTGCACAAGCTGCGTCCGCAGCGGCAACTGCTCCCTGCAAAGCCTGGCGCGGGACATGAACGTGCTTGACCTGCCCTTCCCCCAGACGCCGGTGTTCCGGCCCTGGGATCACACCTACCCCTTGATTCGGGATATGTCCAAGTGCATCAACTGTATGCGCTGCGTGGCCGTGTGCGACAAGGTGCAGGACATGAAGGTCTGGGACGTAACCGGCACCGGCACCCGCACAGCGGTAGCCATCCGGGACAAGATGGACTTGAAGGACGTGGGCTGCACCTACTGCGGCCAGTGCATCACTCACTGCCCCGTGGGCGCGCTGCGTACCCGCGACGACACCATGACGGCCTTCGCCGCCCTGTCTGACCCGGAGAAAATCTGCGTCGTTCAGGTGGCTCCCGCCGTCCGCGCCGCCTGGGGCGAGGACTTCGGCCTGACCACAGAGGAGGCCACTCTCCCCCGCCTGGTGGCGGTTTTGAAGGCCATGGGCTTTGACTATGTTTTCGACACGGATTTCGCCGCCGACCTGACCATTATGGAGGAGGGCAGCGAGTTTGTGGAGCGGATGACCCATCCCACGGAATATCAGTGGCCCATGTTCACCTCCTGCTGTCCCGGCTGGGTGCGCTATGTCAAGATACGCCACCCGGAGCTGCTGGACAATCTCTCCACCGCCAAAAGCCCCCAGCAGATGTTCGGCGCTGTGACAAAGAGCTACTTTGCGGAGAAGATAGGCGTTGACCCGGAGAAGCTGTTCTGCATCTCCATCATGCCTTGCACGGCGAAGAAATATGAGTGTGCCGTAGAGGAGGTAAACGACGCCGGAGCCGGGCAGGATGTGGATCTTTCCATCACCACCCGCGAGCTTGTCCGCATGATAAAGGTCTGCCAAATCGACCCCATGACGGCGGGCGAGGCGGAATTTGACGACCCCCTGGGCGAATCCACCGGCGCGGGCGTGATCTTCGGCGCCACCGGCGGCGTAATGGAGGCAGCGCTGCGGAGCGCCTACTTCCTGATTACCGGGGAGAACCCTGACCCGGACGCATTCAGCGACGTGCGGGGACTGGACGGCTGGAAGGAGCGCACCTTCCGGGCCGGGGACATCACCGTCCGCACGGCGGTTGCCAGCGGCCTTGCCAACACCTCCCGGCTGATTGACGCCATTCAGCGGGGCGAGGCCCACTATGATTTTGTGGAAATCATGGCCTGCCCCTCCGGCTGCTCCGGCGGCGGCGGTCAGCCCATCGAGGACGGCGTGGAGCTGGGCGGTGTGCGCGGCCAGCACCTCTACAAGCTGGACCGGGAAATGCCCCTGCGCTTCTCCCACGAGAACCCCTCGGTGCAGACCCTCTATGCCGAGTATCTCCAAGCCCCCCTCTCCCACCGCGCCCACGAGCTTCTGCACACTGACCTGAAAGCTTGGAAGCTGTAATTACAACAATCGTTCATATATGATAGCAGGCACTATATCAGAATCAATGATTTTGATATAGTGCCTGTTTCGTTTGTGATAACTAACTATTTTGCTAAATTTTCACTCGCATTTTCAGATATTCTGACGAAAAATCACGGACATAAAAGGGCGGTGTTGACTTTTTGAAGAAAGCAGAGCAAAATAATCATGGTGTTAGGAATACCTAACGCCTATATATGGCGCATAGGGTTAGGTAATTCTAATATACATTAGAGATACCAAACGGAGGCGGAGATATATGGCACTGCCGCTCACAATGCTCAAAACCGGCGAAAGCAGCTTGATAACGCGTGTCGGAGGTAAGGAGGAGACCCGAAAATTCTTGGAAAACCTTGGGTTTGTCGTCGGTACACCGGTGACGGTGGTATCAGAGATTAACGGAAACCTTATTGTACATATCATGGAATCCCGCGTGGCAATCAGCCGGGAGATGGCGGCCAAAATTTACGTTTGAAGCCGTCCAATTTTCGTGCTTACAGTATGTCTGACATTTTTGGGAGCAAGCATATTTTAGCAATAGAATCCAACAAGGAAAGGAGAGAGCAAAAATGACGCTGAAAGAGGCAAAAATCGGTCAGACCGTCAAGGTAGTAAAAATCAGCGGTGAGGGCGCAGTAAAGCGCCGCATCATGGACATGGGCATCACCAAGGGCGAGAAAATATTCGTCCGCAAGGTGGCCCCCCTGGGAGACCCTGTGGAGATTACTGTCCGCAACTATGAGCTGAGCCTGCGGAAAGCCGACAGTGAGATGATTCAGGTCGAGCTTCTGGGTTAAGTCCTGACTAACCAAAAACTTTACGCGCCGGAGCCTATGGCGCGATGCGAAATTCACATGGAGAAAGGCAGTTGAATATGGAAGACCAAAAAGTTACCATTGCTCTTGCCGGCAACCCTAACTGCGGCAAGACCACGCTGTTCAACGCCCTGACTGGTTCCAACCAATACGTTGGCAACTGGCCCGGCGTAACAGTGGAGAAAAAGGAAGGAAAGCTCAAGGATCACAAGGAGGTCACCATCACAGACCTTCCCGGCATCTACTCCCTGTCCCCCTACACCCTGGAAGAAGTAGTGGCCCGGAACTATCTGATTCAGGAGCGGCCCGACGCCATTCTGAACATCATCGACGGCACGAACCTGGAGCGGAACCTGTACCTGACCACACAGCTTGTGGAGCTTGGCATCCCCGTTCTGGTAGCCGTGAATATGATGGACGTGGTACGCAAAAACGGCGACAAAATTAACACCGCTCAGCTCGCCAAGGAGCTTGCCTGCGAGGTGGTTGAAATTTCCGCCCTGAAGGGCGACGGCATCAAGCAGGCGGCTGACCGGGCCGTGGCCCTGGCCCGCAGCGGCAAAAAGACCATCCCTCAGCACCGCTTCGCCGGTTGCGTGGAACACGCTCTGGCCCATATCGAAGAGGTAACAGTCCACAGTCTGCCGGATGAGCAACAGCGCTGGTACGCCATCAAGCTGTTCGAGCGAGACGAAAAGGTGGCCGAGCAGCTCAGTCTCAGCCAGGACATTCGGGAACATATCGAGTCCGACATCCAGGCCTGCGAGACGGAGCTGGACGACGACGCAGAATCCATCATCACCGCCCAACGGTATGACTACATCTCCTCCATCATTGATAAATGCTATACCCGCAAGTCCGCCCAGAAGATGACAACCTCCGATAAAATCGACAAGATCGTCACCAACCGCATCGCGGCTCTGCCCATCTTCGCCGTGGTTATGTTCGTGGTCTATTGGAT
>JAJQHT010000199.1 GCA_021199595.1 Oscillospiraceae bacterium | reverse complement strand
CAGGATAGGAGCATACAGGCGTTTCAGCTTTTCCGCGTGGGACGAATCCAGATTTTCCCCCAGCCAGGGCATTGCTGTGACAAAATTTTTGATGAGCCGGGCGTAAAAATCGCATGGCTTTTGGGCGGCAAGGGACAGATAATTATCTATCTGGCCCATGGACTTTCCCGGCCCCAGGCGAACGGCCCATTCAGTGCCGGGCAGAAGCTGCAAAATAGCCCTGTGATATTTCTCTCCCAGCAGGGCGGCGGGGCCTTCCTGCTTTGGAGCTTCTGTCCATATTGTGTCCAGGAAATCTCCCGCCATATGCAGGGCGAGCTGCCCGGCCCCGTTTTCTTCCTGTGGAGCGGGGGAATGCGTTTCGCTGGAATTTGCAATCTCCGCGGCAAGAGCCTGGAACCGGGGAGACTGCTCGGCGGCCAGTACGTCGCTTTTTTTCCAAAAGCGGATAGAACCGCCCCTGGCGCTGTGTCTGTATTGGGGCCGGGGAAGAAGCTCTTTTTGAAGGGCCTCCGTCCAGCCTCGGGACTTTAGTGTCCGCGCGGTCCAATATTTGCTTTGCTGAGTCATGGACAGTGGCTCCTTTCCATAAAATCATTGGCGCGGCGGTACACCGCACTGCACTAATTACATAGTGTAACACAATTTAGGTAGGTTCATCAATCATTATAATTGGAAATTTTCAGCCTTGTATAAAAAGTCCGGGCTGAGGTGTTTAATTACGTTTCATTAAGGGAAATTAAAATTATGATTAAAGGGATGGCTAAACTTGCCAAAACATTGGCAATTAGTTTGTAGAATTTTCTGAAATTATAAAAAACCGTTGCAAAACCGGGAAATATATGTTATTATTTTTACAGACGGGCCACCATCGCGTTAGGCCCGAAAAATTTCTTTGGAGGATAAACAATGAAATCAAAGGTATGGAAACATCTGATCAGCCTGCTGTGCATAGTAGCGCTGGTGGCGTCTCTGGGCATCACGGCCTGGGCCGCTGACGAGCTGACGCTGGAGGACGTGGCTGCCATGGCGCAGAAGGCCCTCGATCAGCAGGAGATTCAGAACATCATGAGCCGCCATGTCATGTATCACTGCTATGGTGAGCATGAGGAGGAGATGGAGGAAATCTGGGTTCAGGAATATGAAAACCAGATGACCGCCTCTTTCGGCCAGAACCAGGGCTTCTATGTGGGCTATGATTCCATCTGGGAAGCCTATGTGGACGGCCATGACACCTCTTGGCTTTCCAGTGCCAAGAGCTATTGCGAGAACAACGGTATCGACATCTCCGGCATGACGGATGACGAGATTCTGGAGATTTACGGCGGCGTTGGCCAGTTGCTGCTCCATGTCACCACCACTGCCATCATCGAGGTGGCTGAGGACGGCCAGACCGCCAAGGCGTTCTGGTATTCCCCCGGCATGATCGCTGAGAGCGGCCAGTCCGGCAACACCATCTGGGAAGCCTACGGCGTTGACTTCGTGAAGGAAGATGGTGAGTGGAAGATGTGGCACCTGCATATGTTCACTGACTTCATGGGCAGCTTCTATCTGACGCTGGGCGGTTCCAGCTCCGGCGGTGGTGGCACTGCTCCCAGCGGCAGCAGCGGCGAGGCTAGCAGCGAGACTGCCGAGGCAACTGACAACTCCCAGCAGGAGTGGCAGGGCGAAGGCGGCTCTCAGGTCGCGGCCTCCACTGTTCATGACTATCTCAGCTCTGTGCAGTACTATGAGTTCTCCAGTGACCGTCTGCGCAGCGATATGGAGATATTCATCCCCACCGGCTATGATGAGTGGTCGTTTGACGATGACAACTATGGCCCGACTGCCGAGGAGTATGAATCCCTGGGCATTGACCTGAGCCTGTGGTATGAGGCGCATCAGTCATAAGCTGTAAACCAGCTTTCTATCCATAACACAACCGCCCCCGGTTTAAGCTGGGGGCGGCTTTTTGCGATTTTAGGGCTTGACTTTCACAGAGAATGGGCTTACAAAAATGTCACACCCCTGTCACCTGATTCGATGGCGGAGGAAGCTGTTACGCTGTATACTCAGGGCACAAAGGAGGTCATGCCAATGACGATTTTAGAGGTTCGGGGCCTGGAAAAGATATATACGACCCGCTTCGGCGGCAGCCAGGTCAAGGCCCTGTCCAACGTGTCCTTTTCCGTGGAACAGGGGGAATATGTGGCCATCATGGGAGAGTCCGGCAGCGGCAAAACTACGCTTTTGAATATGCTGGCGGCCTTCGACAGGCCCACCGGCGGGGAGGTGCTGCTCCAGGGCAGCAGCGTTACCGCCATTCAGGAGGATGAGCTGGCAGCATTCCGGCGGGATAATCTGGGCTTTGTTTTCCAGGACTTTAACCTCCTGGATACATTCAGCATCCGGGACAATATCTATCTGCCCCTGGTGCTGGCGGGAAAGCCGTACGTGGAGATGAATATGCGGCTTATTCCCATTGCCCAAAAGCTAGGGATAACGGATATTCTTACAAAATACCCCTATGAGGTCTCCGGGGGCCAGAAGCAGCGGGCGGCGGTGGCGCGGGCCATCATCACAAAGCCAAAGCTGCTCCTGGCGGATGAACCCACGGGGGCGCTGGACTCAAAGGCCACGGAGGGCCTGCTGCGGATATTTGAGGAGCTGAACGCCTCCGGCCAGACGATTTTAATGGTGACGCATTCCGTCAAGGCCGCCAGCCACGCCGGACGTGTCATATTCATCAAGGACGGAGAGCTTTTTCACCAGCTCTATCGGGGCGGCAGTACGGACGAGCAGATGTATCAGAAGATCTCCGATACCCTGACCCTGCTGGCCGCGGGAGGGCAGGACGATGCGTAAGCGCCTGTATAACCGGCTGGCCTGGGACGGCATAGGAAAAAACTGGAAGCTATACTTCCCTTATATCCTGAGCTGTGTGCTGACCATCGCCATGTACTATATGATAAAATCTCTGGCGTTGAACGACGGGGTGCAGGCTATGCGGGGCGGGGACAGCGTGGTTTTGCTGCTGGGCCTTGGCTCCTGGGTGGTGATGATTTTCGCCGTTATTTTCCTGTTTTATACCAACAGCTTCCTGATGAAGCGGCGGAAAAAGGAGTTCGGGCTGTATAACGTCCTGGGAATGGAAAAGCGGCACCTGTGCCGGGTGATTTTCCTGGAAACCGTGTATATCGCCCTGATAAGCCTGGGATTGGGCCTGCTGGCCGGGGTGTCGCTGGATAAGCTGATGTTTCTGCTGCTGACCCGTGCCCTGGGTGGGGAGGCGACGCTGGGGTTCCATCTCTCCGGCGAGGCCATTGTCTCCACGCTGGGGCTGTTCGCTGTTATCTTTTGCCTGATACTCCTGAACAGCCTGCGCCAGGTGCGGAAAACCGCCCCCATCGAGCTTTTGAAGGCGGAAAGCTATGGGGAGCGGGAACCGAAGGCCAAGTGGCTGCTGGCCCTGCTGGGGGCGCTGTGCCTGGGGGCCGGGTATGCCATTTCTCAGGTGGTGGACGACCCCATTGGAGCTATGTTTTGGTTCTTCGTGGCGGTGGTGCTGGTTATCATCGGTACCTATCTGCTGTTCACCGCCGGGAGCATTGCCCTTTTAAAGCTGCTGCAAAAAAACAGGCGGTATTATTACAAGGCCCGTCATTTCGTCTCCGTGTCCGGCATGATGTACCGCATGAAGCGGAACGCGGTGGGCCTTGCCAACATCTGCATACTGGCTACTATGGTGCTGGTGATGATTTCCACCACGGCCAGCCTGGTGGCGGGGGCGGAGCAGGCGGTCAGGCTGCGCTATCCCTATGACCTGGCAAACGATGGAACCGATGAATACACCGCCGCCTGGCTCAGCCGGGAGACAGCGGAGGAAGCGGCAGCCCAGGGCGCCGCTGTGACGGAGGAGGTAAGCTATTCCTATCTGGCTATGTATGTGCTGCGGCAGGAGGACGTTCTTGTGACAAGCGCTGTGGATGGCTCGCCGGAGGGGGTCGCTTATACAGAGGGTATCGCCTACTTCATCACCCTGGAGGACTATAACCGGCTCACCGGGGAGAACAGAACCCTGGCCAAGGATGAAATTCTACTCTATGTCAGCAAAGCGGACTATGACCAGGACACCCTGACCATCTTTGACAGAACCTATACCGTGGCGGACAGGGTGGGCAGCTTCCTTGGAAACGGGCATGTCATGGCTTATATCTATCCCAGCTACTGCATCGTGGTCAGGGACGAGGCCCAGCTTTCCTATTTGGAGGAGAACTCTATATATGAGCTGGCGATGTTCTGGGGGGCCAATCTGGACGCCGACGATGAGACAAAAATCCAGATATACCAGACCCTTCGGCAGGCCGCTTCGGAGGAGGAAGGCTATTTTGGCAGCCTGGAATGTCAGGCGTGGGAGCGGGATGAGCTGGTGAACATTTATAACGGCTTTTTCTTCCTGGGGGTATTTTTGAGCGTGTTATTTATGATTGCCGCCATTCTGGTTATTTACTATAAGCAGATCTCTGAGGGCTACGAGGATCGCCGCCGGTTTGAGATTATGCAGCAGGTGGGCATGAGCCGCCTGGAGGTGAAGCGGGCCATCCGCTCCCAGGTGCTTACGGTGTTCTTCCTGCCCCTGGCAATGGCCGGTGTCCACGAGCTGTTCGCCATGTCCATTATATTGCAGTTCATGGACGTTCTTATGCTGGCGAGCCACAGCATTTATTACATCACCGCCGCCGTCAGCTTTGCCCTGTTCGCCGCCGCATACGCCATGGTGTACGGCCTGACCGCCCGGACGTATTACCGCATCGTCAGTCCCAATGGGTCGGTGAATGTTTTGACCGCATAAAACATAAATTCCTTGTAATATTCATGTAAATGCCGAGACTATCTGTTTCTTTCGGGAGACGGGTAGTCTCTTTGTTTAAGAATAATTCTGAATGATTTACAAAATGTTAATGAAATATTCACGATGATTCCTTTTATTTACATAAACAATCCTTTATAGTTTGTCATGTGCATATTTGCCCGGCCCATAGCCGGGAGAATTTGTCAAGGAGAAAACGAAAAACGAAAGGTTCAAGGAGGAAACAGAACATGGGTATGGCGCCAAGAGAAAGCAAGGCTGCTGTAAAAAAGAAGCGCGTCAGAAGAACCATCATCATTCTGCTTGTTGTAGCGGTGGTGCTGGTTGCCGCTGTGCTGATTTTGCGGCAGTACGTCACGGAGAACTACGGCACTTCCAGCGAAAGCGAGATAGAGACCGCTGAGGTGACAACCGGGAGCATCATCTCCACGGTTTCCGGCTCCGGCACTCTGACCAGCGACGACGTGGAGGAGGTAACGATCCCCAGCAGCGTGTCCATCAGCACCTACTATGTCTCCGAGGAGGACACGGTAGAGGAAGGGGACGTTCTGGCCACAGTGGACACGGATTCTGTCCTGGAGGCCCTGGCCGACGTGCAGACCCAGCTTGACGAGCTGGACGAGGAGTTAGAGGAGGCCAGTGAGGACGCGGTCAGCTCTACTTTAACATCCAGTGTTTCTGGCCGGGTGAAGGTCATTTATGCGGAAGTGGATGATGATGTGTCCTCTGTTATGTATGAGTACGGGGCGCTGATGATTCTGTCCCTGGATGGCTATATGGCTGTGGACATTGAGACCACAGACTATGCCGTGGGTGATTCCGTGACGGTGGTGGATTCTGACGGAGACTCCTATACGGGCACGGTCTCTGCGGTGTCCGCCGGTGTGACGACCATTCTTCTTACGGACAACGGCCCGGCCTATCAGGACACGGTGACGGTGGATGAGACCTACACCGGCACCCTTTACATCCATGAGCCTTTGAAGATCACCGGCTACGCCGGTACGGTTTCCGCTGTCAGCGTGTCGGAAAACACGTCCGTCAGCAGCGGAACCACCCTTTTAACGCTGTCGAACACGTCCTATTCCGCCAACTACAACCAGCTTCTGGCCGAACGGGAGGAGCTGGAGGAGCTTTACCAGACCCTGATAACCCTCTATAAGGACGGGGCCATCGTGGCCCCCATCTCCGGCACGGTGGAGAGCGTTTCCAGCACCTCCTCATCCAGCAGCTCTACGAGCAGCATGACGGGGGACAGCTCCAGCGCTTCATCCAGCAGCGAGACTACGGTCGTGACCATCAATCCCAATACGTCCATGTCCGTCACCATCAGCGTGGACGAGACAGATATTCTTTCTGTTGCAGTGGGGCAGGAAGCAACTATTACTGTAAGCTCCATTGGGGATGATGAATTTACCGGCTTTGTGACGGAGGTAGACACAACAGCTACCAGCTCTGGCGGCGTGTCTGTCTATTCCGTGGTGGTCACGGTGGACAAAACGGATGAGATGCTCAGCGGCATGAGCGCTTCGGTGTATATCACCATTGAGGGCGTGGAGAACGCCCTGCTCCTGCCGGAGGATGCGGTGCAAAGCACCAGCTCCACCTCCTACGTCTATACGGAGTATGACGAGACCACCGGGGAGCTGAGCGGCATGGTGGAGGTGACGACCGGCCTTTCTAACGGCACCTATGTGGAGATAACCGACGGTCTCTCTGAGGGCGACACGGTGTATTACGCTGAAAGCGAAGATGATTCCAGTTCCTTCAGCTTCGGCGGCATGGATAGATCCGATTCTTCCGGATCCTCAGGGTTCAGCATGGGCGGCAGTAATTCCGGCGGCATGGATATGGGCGGCGGAAATTCCGGCGGTGGTGGTATGTCCATGCCCGGCGGCGAATAAGGAGGACGCGCTATGATCGACTTGATTGACATATCCCGCGTCTACCAGATAGGGGCGGAGAAGGTGTATGCCTTGAACAAGGCAAACCTTCACATTGACCAGGGGGAGTTCGTGAGCATCATTGGCCCCTCCGGCAGCGGCAAATCCACACTGATGAACATTATCGGCTGCCTGGACATGGCCGACTCTGGCACCTATCTTTTGGATGACACGCCTATTGAGGATTACACAGAAAACGAGCTTGCCGCCATACGCAACCAGAAGATAGGCTTCGTCTTCCAGAGCTTCAACCTGATAAACAAGCTGACGGCGGAGGAAAACGTGGAGCTGCCGCTGATTTACCAGGGGGTTGGCAAGGCGGAACGCCGCCAGCGCGTGCAGGAGGCCCTGGAACGGGTAGATCTGGCGCAGCGGGCCAAGCACCTCCCGAATGAGCTTTCAGGCGGCCAGCAGCAGCGCGTTGCTATTGCCCGCGCCATTGCCACCCGGCCATCCCTGATACTGGGGGACGAGCCGACGGGCAATCTGGACTCCAAGACCACAGGGGAAATCATGAAGATATTCCATGAACTGCATCAGCAGGGAAATACCATCGTCCTGATTACCCATGATGACGACATCGCCCGCCAGGCCTCCCGTGTCGTTCATATTTTGGACGGCAAGCTGTCGGAGGTGAAAATATGAAACATTTCTTCAAAATGTTCTCCCAGTCCTTCAAAATGGCCATCAAGTCCATTGCGGGGAACAAATTCCGGGCGTTCCTGACTATGCTTGGCATTATCATCGGGGTGATGGCCCTGGTCATCCTGGTCAGCCTGGTAAACGGAGCCACGGGAACGGTGACGGACACCATATCCAGCCTCGCT
>JAJQHT010000250.1:2030-7747 GCA_021199595.1 Oscillospiraceae bacterium | reverse complement strand
TTCATGGACTGCTCCACCACCGCCTGCATAAGGAAGAAGTTGCCGCGGGCGTTCACATCCATCAGCTTGTCCCATTCCTCCACGGTCAGCTCAAGCCCGGCCTTTCCGGCCATCATGCCGGCGCATTCCACAAGCCCGGCAATCGGCCCCATGGCCTTGACGACGCTCTCCACACAGGGGTCGATGGCGGCGGTGTCCTCCATATCCAGGGGGAAGAACTCCACGGTTCCCAGCCCGGCAAAGGCGGCCCTGGCCTCCTCCATGGCCTTTTCAGAGCGATAGGTAACGGCCACCCTGGCGTTTGCATCCAGCAGGGTACGCACAATATCCCCGCCGATGCCGCCGGTGCCGCCGGTTACCAGCACCACCTGCTGTTTCAAATCAATAGTCTTCATACGCTTTCCTCCATAGTCTGAATAGTTGTTATGTAAATCATATTATGTTTACTTGCAGTCGTTATGTCCCTGACTTCCCTTTTCCGCCCATATCATCAGGGCGGTCAAATCCGCCGGGGAGACGCCGGAAATGCGGCTGGCCTGGCCAAAGCTGGCGGGGCGTATCTGGGCCAGCTTCTGCCGCGCCTCGGTACGCAGACCGGGAATCCCGTCATAGTCGGTATCCGGGGGAATACGGCGGTTCTCCATTTTGGAGAACGCCTCCACCTCCTTGAGCTGGCGGCGAATATATCCCTCATATTTGATGGATATTTCCACTTCCTCCGTCACCGCCCGCGGCAAATCGGGCCTGTCCGGATCCTGCGGGGCCAAGGAGGCGTAGGTATTCTCCGGGCGCTTCAAAAGCTGGTAAAGCCTGCTCTTTTTCAGCCGTTCTATCTCCCGGTCTACCATTGCATATTTATCCAGCACCCGCTGGTACTGCTCCTGGCTCACGAGGCCGATGCTGTATCCAATATTTGCAAGTCGATAATCGGCGTTATCCTGCCGGTGCAGGAGGCGGTATTCTGAGCGGCTTGTCATCATGCGGTAAGGCTCGTTGGTTCCCTTTGTCACCAGATCGTCCACAAGCGTGCCGATATAGCCGTCTGAGCGCTTTAATATCACCGGCTCCCGGCCCAGAATTTTCATGGCGGCGTTCACCCCGGCAAGCCATCCCTGACAGGCGGCCGCCTCATAGCCCGACGAGCCGGTGAACTGCCCCGCCCCGTATAGCCCGGAAATTTTCTTTGTCTCCAGGCTGGGGTAAAGCTCCGTGGGATCAACGCAGTCGTATTCGATGGCATAGGCCGGGCGGGTGATCTCCGCCCGCTCCATTCCGGGCAGGGTGCGCAGCATTTGTATCTGCACCTCCTCCGGCAGGGACGAGGAAAATCCCTGCACATACAGCTCCTCCGTGTGAAGCCCCATCGGCTCGATGAAAAGCTGATGCCGGGGCTTATCCGGGAAGGTGACGATTTTCGTCTCGATGCTGGGGCAGTAACGGGGGCCGACACCATGAATCACCCCGTCATACAGCGGACTGCGGTCAAGGTTATCCCGGATGACCTGGTGGGTGCGCTCGTTCGTATAGGTCAGCCAGCAGACGACCCGGTTTTCCGGGGCCTTTTCCGTAGAGAAGGAGAAGGGCTGTGGCTCCGCATCCCCGAATTGTATCTCCATCTGGGAAAAATCCACCGTCTGGGCGTTCACCCGGGGGGGCGTGCCGGTCTTAAACCGGCGCATACGCAGTCCCAGCCCCGCCAGACAGTCCGTCAGGGGCAGGGAGGCCGCCAGGCCGTCCGGCCCGGAATCCCGCACCGCCTCCCCGGTGATGGTGCGCCCCCCCAGGTAGGTGCCGGTCGCGATGATCACCGCCTTCACCTGCCAGACTGCCCCCTTGTCCGTGGTAACGGCGGAAACACGGCCGTTTTCCACGGCGATGGAAACCACCTCGCCCTGCTTTAAACGCAGGTTCTCCTGCCGCTCCAGCGTCTGCTTCATGACCTCCTGATAGCGCCGGCGGTCAGCCTGCGCGCGGAGGGAGTGAACGGCGGGGCCTTTTCCCAGATTCAGCATACGGTATTGAATACAGGCCCTGTCCGCAGCCCGGCCCATCTCGCCGCCCAGGGCGTCCAGCTCCCGGACAAGATGGCCCTTGCCGGTGCCGCCGATCGCCGGGTTGCAGGGCATATTCCCCACCGCGTCCAGGCTGATGGTGAAGCACACCGTATCAAGCCCCAGCCGCGCCGCAGCCAGGGCCGCCTCGATGCCCGCATGGCCCGCGCCAATCACCACAATATCACATTTTCCCGCATCATATGTTCTCATACGCTATATTATAAGCCAAATCCCGCTCCGCCGCAAGATGGAATACTGCCGGCGCTTTCCTGAAAAAAGCGCAGCTTTCACAGAAGGAAAGCCGCGCCTTTTTGACAAAACGATATGGCGGCCGTTTTTGCGGCCGCCATAGCTGGTTTCTGTATTATTGAATTTCAATCTGATGCTGTTCGGGGATAACCTCGGGCAGCTTGGGAAGGGTCAGCTTCAGAATGCCGTTGACGTATTCGGCGGTGATGCCGGCGGCGTCTACGCCGGTGACCTCAAAGCTGCGATCCACCGTCTTCCAGGTGCGCTCCCGGCGGATATAGTCCTTATTGTCGTTGTCATCCTCCTTATGCTCGGCGTGGATGGTCAGAACGCCTTCCTTCATGTTGACGGAAATCTCGCTCTTGTCATAGCCGGGCAGCTCGGTCTCCAGCATGAACGCCTCGTCTGTCTCCCGGATGTCCGTGGCGGCGGAGTAGACGACGGTTCCGAAAAACTCCTGGAACGGATCCCATCTGTTGCTGGTCTTATACTGCTTCGTTGTACTCGTGGTGAAAGGAATCATATCAAACATTTTTTTCAACCTCCATATTTTTTATTTGAGTATATAATACACATAACTTGTGAACAAATTTATGTGTATGTATGAATAAATTGTGAATTTTAGCACTCGAAGTCGTTGAGCGCTAAAATTCCTTTCCCCCTGCCTATATATACTATGCCCGGTTTTCCCCGATTCTTGCGTTTCGCTGCATTGTAAAATCCGTCTGGCCGTGTTATACTGGGTGACAGTCCCTGTTATACAATATAAAAATAACCAAAATAACCAAACGACGGCTGTTATCCGGCCCCAGGCCGGAGCCGTTTTGCGTTTGAAAGGAGTTCTCCCATGAGCTATTATCGTCCCGATACCATTTGCGTCCAGGGCGGCTATACCCCCGGCAACGGAGAGCCGCGGCAGATACCCATTATCCAATCCACCACCTTCAAATACGCCACCTCGGAGGACATGGGAAAGCTGTTCGACCTGGAGGCCAGCGGATATTTCTATACGCGGCTCCAGAACCCCACCAACGACCATGTGGCCGCAAAAATTGCCGCCCTGGAGGGCGGCACCGCCGGTATGCTGACCTCCTCCGGCCAGGCAGCCAACTTCTTCGCAATGTTCAATATCGCGGGCTGCGGGGATCATATTGTGTCCTCCTCCAGCATCTACGGCGGCACCTTCAACCTCATGGCCGTCACCATGGCCAAGATGGGCATTGAGACCACCTTTGTGGCCCCGGACTGCACGGAGGAGGAGCTGAACGCCGCCTTCCGGCCCAACACAAAATGCGTCTTTGGGGAGACCATCGCAAATCCGGCCCTGACCGTGCTGGACATCGAGCGCTTCGCCAAGGCCGCGCATGACCATGGCGTGCCCCTGATTGTAGACAACACCTTCCCCACCCCGGTGAATTGCCGCCCGATCCAGTGGGGCGCGGACATTGTGACCCACTCCACCACAAAATATATGGACGGCCACGGCGTTGCGGTGGGCGGGGCCATTGTGGATTCCGGCAACTTCGACTGGATGGCCCACGCGGAGAAATTCCCCGGCCTCTGCACCCCGGACGACAGCTATCACGGCATTACCTACGCGGAGAAATTCGGCCAGGCGGGCGCGTTCATCACCAAATGCACCGCCCAGCTCATGCGGGACTTCGGCGCTATCCAGTCCCCGCAGAACGCCTTTTACCTGAACATGGGGCTGGAGAGCCTCCACGTCCGCATGGCCCGCCACTGCGAAAACGGTCAGGCCGTGGCGGAATATCTCGCTGCCCATCCCAAGGTAGCGCGGGTCATATACTGCGGTCTGCCTGACGACCCTTATTATCCCCTGGCCCAGAAGTATCTGCCGAACGGCTCCTGCGGCGTGGTATCCTTTGAGCTGAAGGGCGGGCGGGACGCCGCCAGCGCCTTTATGCGCTCCCTGCGGCTGGCCGCCATCGAGACCCATGTGGCCGACGCCCGCACCTGCTGCCTGAACCCCGCCAGCTCCACCCACCGCCAGATGACGGACGAGCAGCTTCAGGCTGCCGGTATCCCGGCGGGGCTGGTGCGCCTGTCCTGCGGCCTGGAGGACAAGCGGGACTTGATAGACGATATATCCAACGCCCTGGAGGCCGTGTAAAATGCCCATCAAAATACCAAACCGCCTCCCGGCTACCGACGTTCTGACCCAGGAAAACATCTTCGTTATGACAGAGACCCGGGCCGTCAGCCAGGAGATCCGGCCCCTGCAAATCCTGCTTCTGAACCTGATGCCGGATAAAATCACCACGGAGACCCAGCTGGCCCGTGTGCTGGGGAACACCCCCCTGCAAATTGAAATGGAGCTTCTGGCCCCGTCGGGCCATATCTCCAAAAACACGTCAGAGGAGCATATGCTGGCCTTTTATAAGACCTTTGACCAGGTTTCTGACCGCTATTTCGATGGGCTTGTCATCACCGGCGCGCCGGTGGAGCTGATGCCCTTCGAGGAAGTAGACTACTGGCCGGAGCTGTGCGAAATCATGGAGTGGTCAAAGACCCACGTCCACTCTACCCTGCACATCTGCTGGGGCGCGCAGGCGGCGCTGTACTACCATTACGGCATACCCAAGCGGACGCTGGACAAAAAGCTCTTCGGCGTATTCCAGCACACGGTCGAGGAGCCGAACTATATCCTCTTTCGCGGCTTTGACGACCATTTCCTTGTTCCCCACTCCCGGAACACCACCACCGACCGGGCGGACATTGAGGCCGTCCCTGAGCTGAAAATCCTGGCCGCCTCCCCGGAGGCCGGGGTATACGCGGTCAAGACTGACCGCTGCCGCCAGGTGTTTCTCATGGGCCACGCGGAATACGACCGGGACACCCTGAAGCGGGAATACCTGCGGGACGTGGCCGCCGGGAAGCCTATCGACCTGCCGAAAAACTATTTTCCCAATGACGACATCAACCAGACCCCGGTAGTGACATGGCGCTCCTGCGCCCATCTGCTGTACGGCAACTGGCTGAACTACTGCGTCTATCAAACCGTCCCCTACGACATCCGGGATATAGAGCGGGGCGTCCGCACGGAGGATATATAAATATGGAGCCGATTCTTGTCATTATGGCTGCCGGGATGGGCAGCCGTTTTGGGGGGCTGAAGCAAATGACCCCCGTTGACCAGGCGGATCAGGTGATTTTGGACTATTCCGTCTATGACGCGCTGCGGGCCGGATTTCAAAAGGTCGTATGCGTCATAAAAAAGGAGATAGAAGCAGATTTCCGCGCCCAGATAGGAGACCGCATCGCCGCGCGGTGCGACCTGCGCTACGCTTTCCAGGCGCGTTACGCCCGGCCGGCCCGGGCAAGCCGCGGCCCCGCCCCGCGCCACCCCGCGGGCCCGCCGCCCCCGGGGTGGGGGGGGGGGGGGGGTGATGGGCG
>JAJQHT010000250.1:0-2020 GCA_021199595.1 Oscillospiraceae bacterium | reverse complement strand
TACGCTTTCCAGGCGCTTGACGACCTGCCGGACGGCTACGCCGTTCCCCCGGCGCGGCAAAAGCCCTGGGGCACCGCCCACGCGGTATGGGCCGGACGGCGGGAGATAGACGGCCCGTTCGCCGTCATTAACGCAGACGATTTCTATGGCCGGGGCGCGTTCACAGCTCTCTATGATTTTCTCTCTCAGCCGGGGGATGAGCACACGCACGGCCTGGTGGCCTACCGGCTGAAAAACACCCTGACGGAAAACGGCACCGTGGCCCGCGGGGTATGCACGGCGGATGAGCAGGGCCATCTTCTCACTGTGACGGAGCTGACCGCCATCCGCGGCCCGGCGTCCAGCCCCGCCTATACGGACGACGGCGGCGAGACCTGGACGGCCCTTGACCCGGAGGCCCCCGTCAGCCTGAACACCTGGGCCTTCCGGGAGAGCTTTCTGAACGCCATCAGGGCGCATCTCACGGAATTTCTGGAAAAGGATATGCCAGCGAACCCGGAAAAGGCGGAATTTTTCCTCCCCGGCGTCGTAAACGCCCGCCTCGCCGCCGGAACAGACCAGGTAAGGATCCTCCCCACCGACGAGGTATGGCACGGCGTGACGTATCGCGCCGACCTCCCCGCCCTGCAGGCCGCCCTGCGCGAAATGCAGGAGCGCGGCATCTATCCGAAGCAGCTCTGGCAATGAAACACGGGGCGCTGATGGAGGCGAAGCATTATGCCTCCATCAGCGCCTGAATATCCTCCGGGGTGAAAACATATTGCTCCCCGCAGAAATCACAGCGGATTTCCGTGTCCTGGCCCTGGCTTATCATGTCCTCCAGCTCGGCGCGGTCTACGCAGGAGAGAACCTCCGCCAGCCGCTCCCGGCTACACCCGCAGCGATAAGCGATTGGCTCCCGGCTGACGATATGATAGTCCAGCCCCTTCAGAACCTGAGCAAACACCGTTTCCGCCCCGTCCTCGTCCAGGATGGTGGTCAGCTGATCCATCATGAAAATATTTTCCTCCAGCAGGTCGATGAGCTTTTCATCCGCGCCGGGCATCAGCTGCACGATAAACCCGCCGGCCGCCCTGATGGACGTATCTCTGTCCACCAGCACGCCCAGGCCGCAGGCGGATGGCACCTGTTCGCTTTCCAGCAGATAGGCGGTGAGATCCTCCGCTATCTCCCCGCTGGCCAGGGCGGTGGAGCCGACATACGGCTCCCGCAGACCGATGTCCCGGCTGACGGTGAGCATTCCGTCCCGGCCCACCGCACCGCCCACGTCCAGCTTTCCATCGGCCCGCAGGGGCAGGCTGACGGCGGGATTGTCCATATACCCGCGGGCGTTCCCCTGGCTGTCTGAGACGGCGATGACCGTTCCGGCGGGGCCGCCGCCGCTCACGCGGACGGTAACGCTGCCGTTATCCTCCTTCATCATGTTCCCCAAAAGGGACGCGGCGCACAGCGTCCGGCCCAGAACGGCTGCCGCCGTGGGCGTGCAGTTATGAATCTCTCTGGCCCGCTGCACCGTGTCTCTCGCGTCGATGACCGACATTTTTATAAAATCCTCTCCGGCTGTCGCCCGGATAATCCTGTCCATACGAAGCACCTCTCACATATAGCTTTTCAACACAATATTCTATCGCCTGCGTCAGCAGTTGTCAAACCCGATTTCCCTGTGCGGCACACATATTAAAAAGGAGGCGTCCCTCATGGCCCCGTCTGCCCCGTTTTATTATATTACCGACCGCTGCGTCGCCTGCGGCACCTGCACCCGCGTATGCCGGGAGGGCTGCATATCCGGCGGCGCGCCGCCCTTCATCATTCGCCAGGCCTATTGCACCCGCTGCGGCCTGTGCGCCGAAAAATGCCCCATGAAGGCCATCGTCCGGCGGGAAGAATAAGACAAACACAGGCTGAAAGGGCGGCGCCACCGGGGGCCCCCCCGTGGGGGGGTTTGGAGTGCCGGGGTTTACCGGGGGGGGTTTTTTTTTTGTTTACGGGGATTTGGGGGAGGCCCCCGCCCGGGTGGGGC
>JAJQHT010000216.1 GCA_021199595.1 Oscillospiraceae bacterium | reverse complement strand
TTCCAGGAGACCACAAGAGTTCTGACTGATGCCGCCATCAAGGGCAAGGTAGACCACCTGGTCGGCCTGAAGGAGAACGTCATCATCGGCAAGCTGATCCCCGCCGGTTCCGGCCTGGATATGTATCGGAATGTGGGTGTCCATACCGATGAGGAAAAGGCCGCCGAGGCTGAGGAATATGTAGACCTGTCGGCCCTGGTCGGGCGGACGAACGCCATCTGATATATCAAGACAAAAAAAACTGTGCGGCCGCAAGGTGCGGTCGCACAGTTTTTCTTTATTGCTCGTTTCCGGGTTATGCGGAGAAATCTCCCGCGTGGTGGCAGGTACATTGGCGGTCGCCATAGGTTTTCAGCTCCGGCTTTGTGGTGCGGCATTCCTCTGTGGCATAGGGACAGCGAGTGTGGAAGGAGCAGCCGCTGGGAAGGGCGAGAGGGCTTGGTATTTCTCCTGTCAAAAGCTTGCGGCTGCTATTGCGCAGATGCGGGTCGGCGTGGGGGATGGCGTCCAGCAGGAAGCTGGTGTAAGGGTGCAGGGGCTTTTCAAAAAGCTCCTTTCGGGGAGCCAGCTCGCACACCTGACCCAAAAACAGCACGCAGACCCGGTCGGCTATGAAGTCAATGACAGACAGGTCGTGGCCGATGAAAAGATAGGTCAGGGCGTATTCCTTCTGTAAATCCTTGAGAAGATTCAGCACCTGGCTCTGGACGGAAACATCCAGGGCGGAGACCGGTTCGTCGCAGACGATAAGCTCAGGACGAAGGGCAATGGCCCTGGCGATGCCGATGCGCTGGCGCTGGCCGCCAGAAAACTGGTGGGGATAGCGGCCGAGAAATTCCACCGGCACGCCCACGGCCTCCAGCAGCTCCGATACCCGCTGGGTGGTCTCCTGGCGGGACTTGCAGACCTTATAGGTATTCAGCGGCTCCGCCACGATGTCCCGCACGGTCATGCGGGGATCAAGGCTTGCGTAGGGATCCTGGAATACCATCTGCATTTTGGGCCGCAGGGGGCGAAACTCCTTGTCGGTCAGGGTGGTGATTTCCTGACCCTGGAAATATACCTGTCCCGCTGTGGCGGGGAGCATACGAATCAGCGTGCGGCCCAGGGTGCTTTTTCCGCAGCCAGACTCACCCACCAGGGCCAGTGTCTCGCCCTTATAAATTTGCAGGGTGACACCGTTCACGGCGTGTACCTTCACGCCCTTTTTGCCGGTGTCGAACTCCTTCGTCAGATTTCGGGACTCTATCAGAATTTGTTTTTCCTCGTTCATGCCGTACCCTCCCCGCAGTGGAAGCAGCGGGCGTAATGCTCCGCGCCCACAGGTTGAAGCTCCGCCCTCTGTTCCCAGCAGGCGTCGGTGGCCCTCTCGCAGCGGGTGCAGAAGGAGCATCCCTTCGGCAGATGGAGCAGATTCGGTACCACGCCGCCAATGGCGTGAAGCCGTTCGGGATTTTTCCCTAGCCGGGGGATAGAGGCCAGAAGTCCCTGGGTGTAGGGGTGGGCTGTGGGGTCGAACAGCTGGAAGGTCTCGCCCTGCTCCATGATTTGACCGGCGTACATCACATATACATAGTCGCAAATCTCCGCTACCACGCCCATGTTGTGCGTGATGATAAGGATGCTCATGCCGGTCTGCTCCTGGAGCTGCTTCATCAGCCGAAGAATCTGAGCCTCGATGGTCACGTCCAGGGCGGTAGTCGGCTCGTCGGCGATAAGCAGCTTGGGGCTGCCAATCATGGCCATGGCGATCATCACCCGCTGGCGCATACCGCCGGACAGCTCGTGTGGATAGCAGTTATAGCGGCGCTCCGGCTCCGGGATGGCCACCTGGGTGAACATCTCGATGACCCGGCGCTTGGCCTCCTCCCGGCTCATGGAGGGGTTGTGGGCCAGCAGCGTTTCCCGCACCTGCCTGCCCACCTTCAGCACGGGGTTCAGGCTGGTCATAGGCTCCTGAAATATCATGGAAATGTCCTTGCCGCAGATGGCCCGAAGCTGCTTTTCGCCGCAGGTAGTCAGCTCCTGATCCTCAAACAGAATACTGCCTCCGGCCACCCGGCCGGGATAACGCAGCAGTCCCATGATGGAACGTGCGGTCATGCTCTTGCCGCAGCCGGATTCTCCCACCAGGCCGACGATTTTGCCCCGGGGGATGTCCAGACTGACCCCATCTACTGCTGGGACAACGCCCTTTTCCGTGAAAAAGCAGGAGCGCAGATTTCGTATCTCTAAAATATTGTTTTGATTTTCCATACATACGCCTCACTGATTCTTCATGTAGGGATCCAGCACGTCCCGCAGGCCGTCGCCCAGGAAGTTGAATGCCAGCACCACAATCATGATGGCAAGACATGGGCTGAGGCACAGCCAGGGAGCGGTGAACAGAAATTCCTTCGCCTGGTTCACCATCAGGCCCCAGGAGGCCTGGGGCATCTGCACACCAATGCCGAGGAAGCTCAGGGAGCTTTCGGAGAGAATGGCGGAGGGAATATTCAGCGTGAACAGCACGATAAGGCTCGGCAGACAGTTCGGGAGAATATGCCGCAGCATAATGACAAGCTTTGACACGCCGATGGACTGGGCTGCCTGAACATACTCGCTCTCCTTCAGGCTCAGCGTCTGGCTGCGAACCACGCGGGCCACGCTGGCCCAGCCGGTCATGGACAGCGCCACAAACAGCGTGACGGTGGAGGTACCCATAGTATAGGTGACGACCATGGCCAGCAGCAGGGAGGGGATAGACAGCATGATGTCCGCAAGACGCATGATGATATAATCCACCGCGCCGCCGACATATCCGGCCAGCAGGCCCGCGATAACGCCCACGGCGAGAGAGATGAGGCTTGGCAAAATGCCGATGGTCAGGGATACCCTGGCTCCATACAGCAGACGGGTGAACACGTCCCGGCCAAGCTCGTCCGTTCCCAGCAGATGCTTGGCGGAGGGGCCTTGGAGGCGGTTTAATAAGTCCTGTTCCGCCTCGCCATAGGGGGCAATGACCGGAGCCAGAACTGCCATAAGAATGATAACCAGAATCAGCACGGCGGAGAAGGCGGCCAGCTTGTTCTGGCGGCACATACGCAGGAGCTTTTCCCCGATGCCGTCCTTTTCCCCAATCTGGCTTTGCAGTGATTCCTGGTTGCGTATTGATTCATCCATGATTCACTGCCCCTTTCTGATGCGCGGGTCGAGGACGGAGTACAGCAGGTCTGCCAGCAGATTCCCCGCGATGACGATGATGGTGGTGAAGATGACTGTCCCCTGCAAAACGGGCATATCCCGGTTCGTGATGGCTGTGGTCGCCAGCCGCCCGATGCCGGGAATGGCGAAAATGCTCTCCGTAATGACTGCGCCGCTGAGCATACTGGATAGCTGAAGCGCCATCATGGTGATGACAGGGAGCATGGCGTTTTTCAGCCCGTGGCCCACAATGACCGCCCGGTACCGCAGGCCCTTGGCCTTGGCGGTGTCGATGTAGTCCGCCTGCATGACCTCTACCAGACTGGAGCGGGTCATGCGGGCAATGCTTCCGGCGCTGTTCCAGCCCAAGGCGATGGCCGGCAGAATCATAGTCGGCCAGGAGCCGTCCGACACAAGAGAGAACCACCCTAGCTTGAAGGCCAGCAGGTATTGCAGGAACAGGGATGTCATGAATACCGGCATGGAAAGGCCCATCAGGGACATACCCATGAACAGCCGATCCAGGAGCTTGTTTTGATAGATGGCAGAGATGATGCCGGCCAGCAGGCCGAAGGCCCACGCGAACACGATGGCCATAGCGGTCAGCTTCACGGTGTAGGGGAACGCCTCCATTATCATATCCGAGACGGACAGACCATAGGTGTAGCTGATGCCCAGGTCGCCCTTAAAGAGATTGCCGATATAGCTGACAAACTGTTGCCACATGGGCTTATCCAGTCCCATGGCCGCCGTCAGGCGGTCGATGGTGTCCTGGCTCACATGGTCGCCCAACAGTACGGAGACGGCGTCCCCCGGAATGATGCGCAGCATCAGGAAGATGAGCAGCACTACGCCGATGATGACCGGAATCGCGCCCAGCAGACGCTTTAAAAATTGCTTCATATGTATGCCCCCTTGGGATAAAGCAAATCTGCGGACTGTAGCCGAAGCCGCAGTCCGCAGCGTTTGTCTGTGTTTGGCTTTGCAGAGGCGGTGCTCTTACTCAGCCCTGGTGATTGTTGCGAAGCAGAAGTCAGAGTAGCCCGCCCAGTGGGGGACAAAGCTCTCTATCCGGTCACTGAGAACGAACAGGTGGCTACTGCTGTAAAGAGGAACCCAGGCGGCGTCCTCAGCCACAATCTGATACTCCAGCGCGGCATACTCCGCAAGGCGTTCGTCGTCGTCTACGATGGCGCGGGCGGCTGCCACGCGGGCCATGACCTCAGTGTTATAGTAGTTCAGGCTCCGCTGGGCGGTGTTGGCTTCTGTGCCGAAGAAGGTGTAGATGAAGTTGTCCGGGTCGTTGTAATCCGCCGTCCAGGTGGAGACATAGGCGGTCATCTCGCCAGAATTGCGCAGGTCAAGCCAGGTGGCGTGATCGTAGTTCGTGATGGTGCAGTTGATTCCGATGGCCTGAAGCTCCTCAGCGATGACCTGGATGACGTTGACGCGGCTGGTGGAGTTGTCGTTGTCGTTTGCAATCTCCATGGCGAAGTAGTAGCCGTCCGCGTCCTTGGTGTAGCCCGCGTCAATGAGAAGCTGCTCGGCAGCCTCCGGGTCATATTCGAGCCAACCCTGGTTGTCCTCGGTGAAGCCAATCAGACCCTCAGGATAGATGCCGTCAGGGATGGAGCCGTCATTGTCGAAGATAGCGGCCAGGATGGACTCCCGGTCGATGGCCATTTGGATAGCCTTGCGGACGCTGACATCAGAGAGATACTCGTCGTTCTCGTTCAGCGCGAGATAGGAGGTACCCAGGCGGTTGGCTGTCACCAGCTTGCCCTCATAGGCGTCGGTCTTATAGGTTGCGCTGACCACGGCGGAATCCAGGAAATCGCAGTCCAGAATATCTATCTCCCCGTTCTGGAACATCATGCTCAGGGTGGAGGAGTCGGGGATGATCTGGATGTTGACCTCGGTGAAGTCCGGGGTCTCGCCCCAGTAATACTCGTTATAGCTCAGCGTCATGCCGCTGTCGCGGGTCCAGGAGGTGATTACATAGGGGCCGGATCCGATGGCATAGGTATAGTCCGTGCCAAAGCTGTCCCCTGCGGCCTCCACCGCAGCCTGGGAGTAGATGCACCCGGCGGGGGTGGCCAGCTCATACAGGAACCCGGCAAAGGCATAGGCCAGGGTGATGGTGAGGTGGGTGTCGTCCGTCACGACGATGCCCTCGCAGGTGTCGTCATAGGAATAGCCCTCTGCGGCAATCAGCTCGTCAGCGCCCAAAATGCAGGCGGCAAAATCGGTCTGCACGGAGGTGTCAAGGGCCAGCAGGCGAATCAGGGAAAAGGCCACGTCGTAGGCCGTGAGCTGGGTGCCGTCGGAGAAATACACGTCGTCCCGCAGCGTAAACTCATAGGTCAGGGCGTCGTCGGACACGGTATAGCTCTCCGCCACGCTGTTCACCAGGGAGGTGGAGCCGTCGTCGTTGAGCTGGATCTCGAACAGACGGTCATAAATATTCAGAGGGATCTGATAATCGTCCGTGGTCTGGTGGACGTCCAGCGTCTCAATGTCGGCAGACCATGCTATCTGCAAGGCGTCCGAGGATACGTCGGCGGCCTCTTCCGTCTCGGCGGTTTCGGTGGTGGTCTCGGTCTCTTCCGTTTCGGTTGCGTCGGAGGAGGTGTCCGAGCTGCTGGAGCTGCACCCGGCCAGCAGGGTCAGAACCATGGCCGCGCACAGCAGAAAGCTAAGTAGTTTCTTCATAATTTGCCTCTTTTCTCCAAGATTATAAGGGACATACCCTTACCATAGTATTATAAGGGAAATTTACAATAAAATAAACTGTTTGTAATGCTTTTGTATTTGCAAAAAATGCTGTATATTTCGTCAAATGAAGATTTTACCGCAGAAAAAGTGTAAAAATCAGCAATACCGGCCCCTGTAAGGGCCGGTAGGAAGGATTAAAATTTTTCCTTGCTTTTGAAAACCAGCGCAGCCAGCAGGCCGAACACGATGGCGGCGCTGATACCGCCTGCGGCGGCAGTGAAGCCGCCGGTGAAAGCGCCGATCACGCCGCGCTCTGCCACAGCCTCCCGCACGCCTGTTGCCAAGAGGCTTCCGAAGCCTGTCAGCGGCACGGTAGCTCCGGCCCCGGCCCATTGGGCAAATGGTTCGTACACGCCCACCGCGCCCAGTATTACGCCGGCCACCACATAAATGGTCAATATCCGCGCCGGCGTCAGGCGCGTCAGGTCAATGAGAAGCTGTCCGATAAGGCACAGGACACCGCCCACCAGAAAGGCTTTTAAAAGACTTATAAATACATCCATCTCAGCACCTCCCATTTTCCAACGCGACGGCATGGCATATGGCGGGGATGCTCTCGCCCTGCTGGTTGGTGGTGGGACTCATCATGGCCCCGGTGGCGGCGAAGAGCAGCCGGTTCCAGTTGCCCTCCAGCATACCGTGGAGCAGATGGCCGCACAGCACCGCGGCGGAGCAGCCGCACCCGGATCCGCCGCTGTGGGCGTCCTGTCCCTCGATGGAATAGATAAGCCGTCCGCAGTCCATATAGCGCACGCCCAGGTCGATATTGTCTCTGCGGAACAGATCCCGCAGAATGTCTGAACCCACTACGCCCAAATCCCCGGTGACGATAGCGTCATAATAATCCGGGCCGCGGCCTGTGTCCTGAAAATGAGCGGTCAGGGTGTCATAGGCCGCCGGGGCCATGGCTGCGCCCATGTTGTTCATATCTGTTACCCCGGCGTCCGCGATAATGCCGGTGGTGATGTGGGTGACATAGGGGGGAGGGCCTTCCGCTTTCAGGATAGCCGCGCCCGCGCCGGTAACAGTCCGCTGGGCGGTGGGAGGCCGCTGGCTGCCGTATTGCAGCGGATAGCGGTATTGCCGCTCCGCCGAGCAGAAGTGAGAGCTGGGGGCTGCCGCCGCGATGGAGCAGAAGCCTCCGTCTATCAGCATGGCCGCTAGGGACAGGCTTTCCGCCATGGTGGAGCAGGCCCCATACAGCCCAAAATAGGGCGCGCCGCACTCCCGCATGGCGTAGGCCGACCCGGCGCACTGGTTCAGCAGGTCGCCGGAGAGCACATATTCCACATCTCCCGGCGGCGTTTTTGCCTTGTCGCAGGCGATGGCGTAGCACATTTTCAGCATGGCGCTCTCCGCCTTTTCCCAGCTCTTGGCGCCAAACCGGGAGTCCTCGCTGAGATAGTCAAAGTATTTTTTCAGCGGCCCCTGGCTCTCCTTCCGTCCTCCGACGCAGGCCGCTGCCGCAATAGAGGGCTGGAGAGTGAGCCGCACCGTCTGTTTTCCCATTCGTTTCGTTTCCATGGAGATAGTGTGTGTGGTTTTGGGAAAATCATACGGGGATTTTTTTCAAAATATAACAGCCCTCCGCCGGTGGTTAAAGTCCGGTGGAGGGCTATGTGATTTTATGAAGGATTATATATTATACATAAGCTGCTCTGCCTCAAAGCGCAGGCGGTCTCTGTCCTCCGGATGGGCGATGGCAATCAGCGCCTTCACCCTGTCCTGTAGGGTTCGGCCCTTCAGCTCGGCAATGCCGTATTCCGTCACCACTGTGTCTGCATAGGGGCGGGGAATTGTGACCTGTGCGCCGGGGGTCAGGGTTGACTTGATTTTTGGCTGGCCCTTTTT
>JAJQHT010000086.1:6968-7913 GCA_021199595.1 Oscillospiraceae bacterium | reverse complement strand
CCGCCGAGGCTCCGCCACCCCCCGGTGTCGCCGCCTTGGAGCCAAGGGCCTCCATAAATTCCGAAAGGGTCATGCTTTCATATGCCATGCTCCGTCTCCTCCATTAGTTTCTTCCGCAGCGCCCCTACATAGTACAGCGACCCGCAGGCGCATACGGGTTCCTGGTGCCGCCGGGCCAGAGTCACAGCCTCCTCTAGGGAGACAGTGCACCGGGCGGAGGCGGCATGAACCAAGGCCGCCAGATCTGCCGGGGGCATGGCGCGGGGGCTGTCCGGGGCCAGGCAGATAAACCGGGCCGCCAGCGGCTCTAGGGCGTCCACAATGCCCTGGCAGTCCTTATCCGCCATGGCCCCCAGCAGGAAGGTGAACCGCTCCTCCGGAAAATACCGGGCCAGCCCCTGGGCCAGGGCCGCCGCCCCATGAGGGTTATGTGCCCCGTCCAGGAGAAAGGGGGGCGAACCGGGGAAATACTCAAACCGACAGGGCCATCTGGCCCCTGCAAGCCCCGCCCGCAGGGTCTTCTCCTCCACGCCCAGGACGCGGGCCGTCTCTATCACCGCGCAGACGTTCCGGCTCTGGTACGCCCCCGCCAGGGATAAGGAAATTTGTTCCAGCCCATCATAGAAGATGACCTGCCCGGCGGGGGATTCTGACAGCACGGTCAGTTTATCCTCCCGCGTCATATACAGCGGCGCGCCCCGCTCCTGCGAGACGGCCCGAATCACAGCCTCCGCCTCCGGGAGCTGCCCGGCGCAGACCACAGGACAGCCAGGCTTTATGATGCCCGCCTTCTCCCCGGCTATGGAGGCAATATCCGGCCCCAGCCGATCCATATGGTCAAGGCCCACAGGCATAATTATCGTGCAGACGGGGCTTTGTATGATGTTGGTGGCGTCCAGCCGCCCGCCCAGACCTGTCTCTAATACACAACTCCGAGCCCACGAG
>JAJQHT010000086.1:0-6958 GCA_021199595.1 Oscillospiraceae bacterium | reverse complement strand
CGGCCCACCGCACCTGCTCGGTCACGGTTTTCAGGGCCATCAGGGGAATGCTCTCCCCGTCAATTTGAATCCGCTCCCACAGGCCGTTTAAGTCCGGGGAGGTGAAAAGCCCTGTCCGATACCCCGCCGCCCGCAGCACAGCGGAGAGCATGGCGGCGCAGGAGCCTTTTCCGTTGGTTCCCGCGATGTGAATGCACCGAAGGGACGCCTGGGGATTGCCCAGCCGGGCCATCAGCGTCCGCATAACGGAAAGACCCGGCTCGTGGGTGTCCTTAGGCGTCGCGGTATAGTAGGTTATTATCTCTTCCATATTCATAGAATCATTATAGCACAGGCCAGACGGATTTTACATTCATATTCTCTCCGTTTCCGGCTCCGTATATGGATTTTGTAAGAAACGGTTGAAATTCGAGGGCGTTCATGATAGAATTAAAGTGTATGGCATTTAGCCGACTAACCTGTGAATATTTGTTACTTGTGCAATCGCTGATTGTTTGGTATGATAGAGATGGCGCACGACGAAAAACATTATGAATAACAGAACAAACAGGTCAATAACTTATTGAAAAGAGGTACATATATCATGTCTACTTATGATTTGACCGGCAAGGTAGCCGTCATCACCGGCTCCACCCGAGGCATTGGCCACGCCATCGCCGTGGAGATGGGCAAGCTGGGCGCTTCCGTGGTCATCACCGGCCGCAAGCAGGACGCCTGCGACAAGGCCGCGCAGGAGCTGGAGGGCCAGGGCATCACCGCGCTCGGCGTCGCCTGCGAGGTGACGAAGGCCGAGGATCGCGAGAAACTGATTGCCAAAACGGTGGAGCGCTTTGGCCGCATCGACATCCTTGTGAACAACGCCGGTCTCGGCGGTCAGCCCAAGAAGATGATCGACATGGACGAGCAGTATTTCGACAACTACGTGGACGCGGATTTGAAGGGCCTGTATTTCATGAGCCAGCTCGCCGCCCGTCAGATGAAGGAGCAGGGCCGCGAGGGCGCGGAGAACCCCTACCGCATCATTAACCTTGCTTCCGCCGCCGGCATCAAAGCTCCCATCGGCGACACGGTTTACGGCTCCTGCAAGGCCGCCGTGGCCCATCTGACCCGCATCATGGCAAACGAGCTGGCCCGCTTCGGCATTCTGTGCAACTCCGTGGCCCCCGGCTATGTGCTGACCGACATGACCAAGGACGTGATGGCCGACGAAAAGAACGTGGCCGCCGTTACCAAGATGATCTCCGTGCGCCGCTACGCCCAGCCGGAAGAGATCGCCTCCGTTATCGCCTTCCTGGCCTCCCCCGCTGCGGGCTACGTCACCGGCGTGCTGATTCCTGTGGATGGCGGCATGACCATCAACTAAAAAGGACATCCCTCTCATTTGACTTTTCAAACACCCTATATAAATTCTGCATCCCATTAACGCTTATTTCAGGAGGAACGTCTTATGTCTGAAAATTATGTCGGCACCTACGAACAGTACAAGGCCCGTCTGCTGAAGATGAAGCCCAACGTATACCTTCACGGCAAAAAGGTTGACCGTTCCAACGGCAAGGAGGGCGCAGAGCGCGACCTGGCCGACTGGATTGTGGGCGGCACCTACGTCATGAAGCAGTGCTATGACACTGCAAACGACCCCCGCTATGCGGACGTGTGCCTGGCCGAGTCCAACATCCCCGGCATGGAGGGCGCTATCGTCAACCGCTGCACCCACATCCACGGCACCCAGGAGGATCTGCTGAAAAAGCAGCTCATGACCCGCCTTATCTGCCACCGTGTCGGCGGCTGTATGCAGCGCTGCATGGGCACCGACGCCATGAACGCCCTGTACTCCGTCACCTACGACTGCGACGAGGCCTGCGGCACCGAATATCATCAGCGTCTGCTGAAATATATCGCCTACTGCCAGAAGAACGACCTCATCTGCAACTGCGCCCAGACCGACGTGAAGGGTTCCCGTAACCCCAAGTATAAGCGCGCCCATCAGCAGCCTGACCCCGACCAGTTCTTCCACGTGGTGGACACCAATGTGGACGGCATCGGCATCGACGGCAAGCCCTGCAAGGGCATTATCGTCCGTGGCGCGAAAATCTGCAACTCCTGCGCTCCTTATGTGGACGAGATCATCGCTCTGCCCACCAAGTTCATGAATCAGGAGGATTCCGACTACGCGGTGGCTTTCGCCCTGCCCGCCGACTGGGAGGGCATCAAGCTGATGGCTCTGCCCGGTCAGCACCACAAGCGTAAGCACATCGACGCCCCCTGGGCGCATATCGGCGACGTGGAGTCTTTGACCATTTTCGACGACGTGTTCGTCCCCTATGAGCGTGTGTTCATGTGCGGTCGCGACAACGAGGGCGTATGCCGCTATGCCGGTTACCTCGCGCTGATGTTCGCCCACTATCATCGTCACTCCTACACCGGCTGCAAGACCGCCGTGTCCGAGGTCATCGCCTCCCAGGCTGCTCTGGTGGCCGATGTGAACGACATCGCCAAGGAGTCCCACGTCCGCTCCAAGATCTGTGACATCATCCAGACCGCTGAGCTGGTGTTCGCCGCCGGTGAGGCTTCCGCCCACCATGCTGTGCAGTTCCCCTCCGGCCAGTGGGTTCCCGATGAGATCCTCACCAACGCCGGTCGTCGTCTGGCTGGCCACAACATCTATCACGAGTACGAGATCCTGGCCGATCTGTGCGGCGGCGTGTGCGCCTCCCTGCCTACCGAGGAGAACTTCTACATGGAAGAGGACAATGTGGGCGAGCTGTGCAGCAAATACATCGTCCGCAACCCCGCCTATTCCGCGGAGGACACCCATCGCGTCATGCGCATGATGGAGACCAAGCTCTGCGACGCCTTCGAGGGTGCCCAGGCAGTGGCCGGCGTTCACGGCGGCGGCTCCCCCCTGATGGAGGAGATCACTCTGATGAGCCGCTACGACCTGGAGGAACTGAAGAAGATCGCCAAATATCTGGCCGGTCTGCCCGGCTACGAGGAATGCCCCCGGTACGAGCGCAGCGCTCACACCGCCACGCCTCGCGCCATGCTGGCCAGGTTTGATGCGGCCAAGGCCAGCGCCGCCAAAAAATAATTCATTCGCGTACCAATTTATTTAATTTTATATTTTTAGGAGAGAAATACAATGTCTGCAAAAAATTATGTCGGCACCTACGAACAGTACAAGGCCCGTCTGCTGAAGATGAAGCCCAACGTATACCTTCACGGCAAAAAGGTTGACCGTTCCAACGGCAAGGAGGGCGCAGAGCGCGACCTGGCCGACTGGATTGTGGGCGGCACCTACGTCATGAAGCAGTGCTATGACACTGCAAACGACCCCCGCTATGCGGACGTGTGCCTGGCCGAGTCCAACATCCCCGGCATGGAGGGCGCTATCGTCAACCGCTGCACCCACATCCACGGCACCCAGGAGGATCTGCTGAAAAAGCAGCTCATGACCCGCCTTATCTGCCACCGTGTCGGCGGCTGTATGCAGCGCTGCATGGGCACCGACGCCATGAACGCCCTGTACTCCGTCACCTACGACTGCGACGAGGCCTGCGGCACCGAATATCATCAGCGTCTGCTGAAATATATCGCCTACTGCCAGAAGAACGACCTCATCTGCAACTGCGCCCAGACCGACGTGAAGGGTTCCCGTAACCCCAAGTATAAGCGCGCCCATCAGCAGCCTGACCCCGACCAGTTCTTCCACGTGGTGGACACCAATGTGGACGGCATCGGCATCGACGGCAAGCCCTGCAAGGGCATTATCGTCCGTGGCGCGAAAATCTGCAACTCCTGCGCTCCTTATGTGGACGAGATCATCGCTCTGCCCACCAAGTTCATGAATCAGGAGGATTCCGACTACGCGGTGGCTTTCGCCCTGCCCGCCGACTGGGAGGGCATCAAGCTGATGGCTCTGCCCGGTCAGCACCACAAGCGTAAGCACATCGACGCCCCCTGGGCGCATATCGGCGACGTGGAGTCTTTGACCATTTTCGACGACGTGTTCGTCCCCTATGAGCGTGTGTTCATGTGCGGTCGCGACAACGAGGGCGTATGCCGCTATGCCGGTTACCTCGCGCTGATGTTCGCCCACTATCATCGTCACTCCTACACCGGCTGCAAGACCGCCGTGTCCGAGGTCATCGCCTCCCAGGCTGCTCTGGTGGCCGATGTGAACGACATCGCCAAGGAGTCCCACGTCCGCTCCAAGATCTGTGACATCATCCAGACCGCTGAGCTGGTGTTCGCCGCCGGTGAGGCTTCCGCCCACCATGCTGTGCAGTTCCCCTCCGGCCAGTGGGTTCCCGATGAGATCCTCACCAACGCCGGTCGTCGTCTGGCTGGCCACAACATCTATCACGAGTACGAGATCCTGGCCGATCTGTGCGGCGGCGTGTGCGCCTCCCTGCCTACCGAGGAGAACTTCTACATGGAAGAGGACAATGTGGGCGAGCTGTGCAGCAAATACATCGTCCGCAACCCCGCCTATTCCGCGGAGGACACCCATCGCGTCATGCGCATGATGGAGACCAAGCTCTGCGACGCCTTCGAGGGTGCCCAGGCAGTGGCCGGCGTTCACGGCGGCGGCTCCCCCCTGATGGAGGAGATCACTCTGATGAGCCGCTACGACCTGGAGGAACTGAAGAAGATCGCCAAATATCTGGCCGGTCTGCCCGGCTACGAGGAATGCCCCCGGTACGAGCGCAGCGCTCACACCGCCACGCCTCGCGCCATGCTGGCCCGCTTCGACGCCACCAAGAAAGCGAAATAATTTTGACCGGGAGGGGACGCTTGTCCCCTCCTATATGAAGTTTTGACGTAAGACATAAGGAGATAACGCATATGGCACATATGAACCGCAAAATGGGCATCCCTTCCTTTGACCTGACCGGCAAGACCGCCATCATCACCGGCGGCACGCAGGGTCTGGGCTTCGGCATGGCCTGCGCCCTGGCCGCTTACGGCTGCAACGTGGTCATCACCGCCCGTACCGCCGCCAAGGTGGAGGACGCTGTGGCCGACCTGAACGAGAACTACTGCAAGGGCGGCAGAGCCTATGGCATCCCCGCCGACTCCTCCCGCCAGGATCAGATTCAGATGGTGATTGACGAGACCGTGAAGGAGTTTGGGGAACTGAATATCCTCATCAACAACGCCGGTGTTTCCGGCCCCACCGCCCTGATCGTGGAGACCCGCGAAGGCCGGCCCGAGTACACGGCGGCGGACTTTGAGAAGGTCATCGCCACCAACCTGACCGGCACCTTCATGTTCTGCCAGGCCGCTGCCCGTCAGATGATCAAGCAGAACGCCACCAACGGCAAGAAGGGCGGCCGCATCATCATCACCGCCTCCGTGGGCGGCCTGATTGGCGGCAAGGGCGTGGTGGCCTACGGCGCTTCCAAGGCCGGGTGCCTGTCCCTGGCCCGCACCATGGCGAACAACTTTGGCCGCGAGAACATCACCTGCAACTGCATCTGCCCCGGTTATGTCGTCACCCCGCTGAATGAGAAATTCTTCATCGACGAGAACGGCAACCAGACCGACTACTACCGTCAGCAGTCCAAGGCCACCTCTGTGCGCCGCCTTGGCACCATCGAGGAGATCGCCGGCCCCGTCCTGGCCATGTGCTCGGACAGCTTTGGCTATATGACCGGCACCTACATCCTCTGCGACGGCGGCCAGTCCATCCCCGCGGAATAATTTCCATTAAGCCTGGAACCGGTGACCGCGCCGGTTCCAGCGCCGCCCATAGCCCAATATCAGGAAGGATGAGAAACCAATGCACATCGAATATGAAAATGTCATCTACGACTGCGAGGACGGCATTGCCGTTTTGCAGCTTCACCGCCCCAAGGCCCTGAACGCCCTGAGCGGCGAGATCAACCGGGACATCATGGCCGCCATCCAGGAGGTTTTGAGCGACAAGACCGCCCGGGTGCTGATCGTCACCGGCTCCGCCCGCGCCTTCGCCGCCGGTGCAGATTTGAAGGAAATGATGGAGGTCAACCCCCGCACAGCGCGGGACATCTGCCAGCTTGCCAAGGACATCAACGAGCTGCTGGAAAACATGGCTATCCCCACCATCGCTGTGGTGGGCGGCTTCGCCTTCGGCGGCGGCTTTGAGCTGGCCCTGGCCTGCGATTTCCGCGTGGGCGGCTCCCGCACCCTGGTCTCCTTCCCGGAGGTGGGGCTGGGCATCGTCCCCGGCGCCAACGGCATGATTCGGGCCTGCCACATCGTCGGCCCCTCCAAGGCCAAGGAGCTTGCCATGTTCACCGACAAGATTCCCGGCCAGGAGGCCTATCGCCTGGGTCTGCTGAACTGGTACGTCACCGGCGATGAGGCGCTGGACGCCGCCGCTGCTGAGGCCAAAAAGGCCGTGAAGGCCGCCAAGCAGTCCGGCAATCCCGAAGCCATTGAGAACGCCAAGGCCGCTAGCAAGACAGCGGAGGCCGCCGCTTCTCAGGCGGAATATGACGCCATGATGGCCAAGGCCAAGGCTCTGGCCGCCTCTCTGATTGAAAAGCCCGCCTGCGCCCTAGCCGCGGTGAAGAAGGTAGTAGGCGACGCCGCCAACATCAATGCCCAGCAGGCCAAGCTCCGGGAGACCACCGAGTTCTCTCTGCTGTTCGACACCCACGACCAGCGTGAGGGCATGACCGCTTTCTCCCAGGGCCGCGCACCGGTATATACCAACAACTGAATCAAAAAAGTCTAAGGACTTCTCACTTCCGTTTATTAAACTTTTAGTTTATAAAAATATCATTATAACAGGAGGAAATCCACCAATGATCAAGAAAGTTGCCATTCTGGGCCAGGGTTCCATGGGCTCCAGCATCACCCAGCACGCCGCCGCCTGCGGCTATGACGTCATTCTCTGGGGCCGCAACGGCGAGAAGGTCGCCGCTGCCGTCGCCAAGATCGGCGCCGCCTATGACAAGCAGGTCGGCAAGGG